>DMQW01000027.1:6738-9048 GCA_003455565.1 Limisphaerales bacterium | reverse complement strand
ACATTTAATTTGAGTCAACTCGGCTACGCGACAATAAGAGATTTTTTTCTTGCAAATTAAAATTTAAGGTTTAATATATCGAACAACCCATCCCGTTTATTGAATATGCGCACAACGATCATGAATGAATGGCCACGTCTTCAGGCACCGGAAAATCCGGAAACCCGGCGGCGGTTGAAAGCGCGGAGGATTGAAGACGTGTTGGGCGGGCCTGCGTTGTTTTGTTTCCAGACAAGTAGATTTCACTTTAGTGCTGGCGGGCGCTGGAATAAAGATTACTAAGATTCCTCAACAGAACCAATAATAGCTAAAAAGGCAAACGCTTGAAACAAAACAATGTTCACCAAATGACGGCACTCTCCTTTTTCAGGGGGGGTGGGCTTTCGCTCCATCGGCAAAAGGCGGCGGGCTTTACTTTGATCGAACTCCTGGTGGTCATTGCCATCATTGCGATCCTGGCGGCCATGCTGCTGCCGGCCCTGTCCAAGGCCAAGGCCAAGGCCAAAGGCATCATGTGCATGAGCAATGGCAGGCAGCTATCCTTGGCGTGGCGACTGTATGCCGACGATAACAATGGCGGACTGGTAGCTTCATTGGAGAACCCTGCGGGGACTGGCTCCTACAATGGGCGACCGGTTTGGATGAACGGCCAATTGGACTTCAACAATGCAAACCCCTCCAACTGGGATATAACGAAGGACATGGTGAAGAGTCCGCTTTGGAGTTATGTCGCAAAAAATCAAGCCATTTTCAAATGTCCCGCCGATCCGACCTTTGTCACCGTGGCCGCAGTTGTCAAGCCGCGCATCCGCAGCGTTTCCATGAGCCAGGTTTTTGATTTTGGCCAGTGGCTGACCGCAGGCAATTGGCGGACCTACGCGAAAATGGATGCCATTGTCAGATCCGAACAGACGTTTGTGTTCGTGGATGAAGCGCCCAACAGCATCAACGACGCGGCCTTTGCGAACCAGTGCGATGGAAGCCAAGGCGTGGCCGGGACTCCAGCCTTTATTGATCACCCCGCCATCTTTCACAACTTTGCCACTGGTTTTGCCTTCGCGGATGGCCACTCGGAAATTCACAAATGGTTCGGCAGTGAAATCAGGAGTTTTACGACCTCAACGGGTGCAGGGCAACATACCGTGTCGGCTCCAGGGGACATTGCGGATTTTAACTGGCTCGCCATGAATACCACGGTCAGGAAGTGACGTTATGATGGCGCTGTATTCCACCGTCAAGCCAGTGGCTTCATTGACCCATCTCATCATGGGTCGCGCGGCGCTGGGCTGTTTTCTTTTCTGGAGGGACGAGAGCAGGGACAATGGGCAAATCCTGGTCTGCCAAACACCGGCAGACGCCAGAAAAATAAAAGGATCCTAGAACAACCAAATCAACCAAACAAAAAATACGTATGAAATCAAGACTCATCCTATACGGGCTGGCACTGACGGTGGCCAGCGTTGCGCGTGCAGATTACAACCCCATCGCGCTCACACCTGGCAGCTACAATGCAGATGTCGTGGTCGAAAAAACCGCCACGCCCCATGTGCTCGGTCCGTTCATTTATACCACGGCCTCCATGGACGGCGGCACTAATAACAATGGCGACACCTGGTTTGAAGCCGGCTTCTTCACCAACAATCCTCCCGTCACAGGTCCCATCCCCGGCCTGCCTGCGGCTGGCACAGTCATCACCAGCCTGGTTGATTCGACTCACCTTTACCAGTTCGCGCCCAGCTACACGGCAAACAATGCTATTATGCTCGACAACACTGCCACCTTCGCGAGCGGCAGTTGGACCTTCATCACTCCGACGAACCTCGGGAAGATCTCGTGGATCACCAGTGGTGGCAATGGCGGGGCCACGTATAACTGGACGGTTCGCCATCTGGACGGAACCATTGAAACGGGGCAGACCAATTCCGCTGATTGGTTTGCCACAACCGGTCAGGCTTTCTCGTCCTTCGGACGGATTAACGCCCAGACATTCACTCTCGACAATTACAATCAAAGCGGCGGGGTTCCCTGTCTTTTCCCGAAGGAAATCGTATTGACGAATACGACCAGTCCGGTTACCAATGTTACGTTCACGTATGTGAGCAGCACCGGTGGTCATACATGCATCATGGCTATCAGTGGTCAGGCTCCTTCCGGGGGAAACTTCAACCCCATAGCCGTAACTGGTTATAATGCGGATATCGTCGTGGAAGCGGCTGCGAACCCGCCGCGCAGTGGAGACTACACCAACTATGTAACGGTCACCATGGATAATGGGACTAACGTAGCCGCAGGCGGCAACACGTGGTATGA
>DMQW01000027.1:0-6505 GCA_003455565.1 Limisphaerales bacterium | reverse complement strand
CGAACAATCACTATACTATGCCCGCCAGCTACGCCGCCAACAACTGCATATACGCGGATTCCAACAACCCTGCCGCCACTATTACATTCGCCAGCCCCACCAGCGCCTCCGCATTGTCTTTCTTGAGCGCCAATGCCAACGGCGCAATCACCATCCAGGTCATTATCCATCACACCGACGCGACGACCGAAACCAACACGTTCGTCTCGAAGGATTGGTTTAATGGCACGCCCGCCGCCTACATAGCTAATGGTCGCGTGAACACCAGCACCAGAGTCATTAACACTCTGAACGGCAACAACCCACGGCTCTATGAAGCCCTATTCGCCCTGGCTAACACCGCCAGTCCCGTGACATCCCTTGATCTGCTTTGGACCACGAACGGAAATCCCTCCACCGCTTCGCGCATCGTCGTTTTTGCCGTCAGCGGCGCGACGGGAGCTGTCGCGCCGATCCTCACCTCGCCCTTGCCTGCGTCCACCAACGTTTACGCCGGCTCACCGGCCATGTTTGCGGTTGGGGCATCGGGCACCGCGCCGTTTTCATACCAATGGCAGAAAGGAACCAATGGTATCTTCGCAAATCTGAGCGATGGCGGTGACGTTTCCGGTTCCAACACAAACGTTCTGAACTTCTCGAGTGCCGTTTTTGCTGATGCCGCTGATTACCGGCTGATCGTAACCAACATAGCGGGCGCCACAACCGGCAACGCGGCGACACTCACGGTCTTCTCAACCGACGCCGATGTTACACAGCCGGGCGATCCCATCACAAGCTTTGGCGGCGGCCTCTTTGGCGACGGACCACCAGTCAATGCGATTGATAACAACATGGGCACTAAATTGGGAATGAACCTGTCGCCCGCAGGCGCCCCCTCCGGGGTGGTGGTATCTCCCAATGCCGGAGCCACGTTGGTCACCGCGTTGCGTGTTTATACTGCCAACGACACGACGGCTCGCGATCCGATAGATTACAAGCTGGAAGGTTCCGTTAATGGCGGCGGCAGTTATACGCTGATTGCGTCCAATTCGCTGGCGCTGTCCGACAACCGCAATAACCTTCCTGGAATAGCGCCCGACCCGCTCACACAGGCTGTTCAAGAAGTCCGTTTCACCAATTCAAACGGCTACACGACTTACCGGCTGACCTTCTCGCATTACAAGGGAGGATCAAGCCAAGGCAGTTTCCAAATTGAGGAAATTGAACTCCTGGGCGTGAACACGAACTTGCCGATCCAGGTTGTCGTTCCGAACACTGCACGGGCTTACGTCGGGAGCGCGCTCACGATCAACGCGACGGTTAGCGGATCCCCCGCCCCGAATTCCCGCTGGCAAAAGAAAATCTCCGGCGTGTTCACCTACCTCAGTGATGTCGGCACCGTCACGGGATCGCAGACTACGAGCCTGACCATCAATCCGACGGCCTTTGGCGATGCAGGAGATTTTCGGATCATCGCGACCAATTCACTTGCGACAGTGACCAGCGCTCCGGTAACGGTGATCATTCTCACCACCAATGTGGATGTCACCCAGCCGGGCGACCCGATTGTCAGCTTCGGTGATCAGTCCGCAGGTCACTATTCGGCTACCGATCTGGCCCCGCAATGCATCGCCAATGATTTCACGAGCTACATCAATGGCGGCAGCGGTGCCAGCGCTTCTGCGGGATTCAATCCGTTTGCCGGTCCAGTCGGCGTAGTCGTCACCCCGGCGGCGGGGAAGACAATCATCACGGGAGTGCGCTTCTATCCCGGAAGCGACACGTCCATAGATGATCCGGCGGATTACACGCTGGAAGGCTCGAACAATGGCGGTGCAAGCTACACGACTCTTTCTTCCGGCGCGCTAGCCATACCCGATGAGAGGAATGATGTCGCGTTCGCAGTGGATCCGCTCACGACGTCTGTGCAGGAGATTCTCTTCGCGAACAGCCAGGGTTACACCAGCTATCGCTTGACGTTCAACCATGTGAAAGACGACGGAAATGCCGCCAGCCTGCGCATCGGCGAGCTTGAACTGCTGGGCGTCGTTGCGCCAGCGCAACTTGTAATTTCCGACACCACTGTGAGTGGCGGGAATCTGAACATTACCGGATCAGGCGGCACACCCAGCGGAGGCTACACCGTGCTGTCCACCTCGGACTTGACACAGCCTGTGGCCAGTTGGGCGACGGCTGGAACCGGTTCGTTTGACGGGAGCGGAAATTTCTCGATCAGCATTCCGGTGAGCCCCGCCAATCCAAAGCAGTTCTATCTGATCAGGACACCATAACCTCAGGGCAAAGACAGCGAAGGCCGGGCGCAAGCCCGGCCTTCGCGCTCTGTAGGCGACGCGCACAAAGCACAATTCAGGATGGAAACCATCTGGGAACTTAGGTGGGTGGGGAAAGTGCCGGCAAATTTCACGGGCGTTTTCCTAGTTTCGTTTGCACACATCACAACACGGACGGTTGGGCGGAACAACTTGAAATGGAATTCATGAAACAACAATTCATTCAACCCTGCGTTTCCGCGATGGACGCGGCGTGGCAGCCACCGGCGGCGGCACGATTAGCATCAATGCGATCTACGTCCGGCGCGCCACCAACGACTTTGGCATGGTCATCCATGAACTGACTCACGTCGTGCAGTCCTACCATCGCGGCAACACTCCCGGCTGGCTTACGGAGGGCATCGCCGACTATATCCGGCTCTCGCATTTTGAACCGCAGGCCCGCCGTCCCCGCATCAATCCCGAGAAGGCGAGCTACACCGACGCTTACAAAACAACCGCCATCTTTCTCGAATGGGTCGAGAAAAAGTGCGATGAACAACTGGTCAAGAAATTGAACCAGGCCGCGCGCGAGGGCAAATTCCAAATCGAACTGTTCAAGGATTACACCGGCAAAACTATGGACGAACTCTGGGCTGAATTTGCTGACACACTGCGCGCCAAGCCGAACATCACGGCAACCAATTCGCCTGCGAAATGATCGCCAACTGTGCGAGGCCATCCCTCCCGCAGGGCGCGCTGTTGCGAAGGTTCCGTAGGATCAACAAACTATTATACATTGGAGGAAGCCTCTGTTATACAGGATAGCGTCGCATGACCAGCCCCGCATTATTATGAAGAATCCAGGCATTCTGTTTTCCGTTTCATTGTTAGGCATCGCCCTGTCCGCCACCGCGCTGGCGGAAGGAACACCACCCGTCCTGCTGGTCAATCCCTTGATGGGCACCGACTCCACCGGCGGCTTCTCGCACGGCAACGAGTATCCCGCCATCGCATTGCCGTTCCCGATGAATACGTGGGCGCCTTACACGCAGCCGCAGCGTGATTCGTTCTTTTATCAATACCGGCGCGACAAAATCCGCGGCATCCGGCAAACGCACCAGCCCAGTCCGTGGATGGGCGATTACGCCATGTTTTCCCTGATGCCGGTCACCGGCGAGCTGGTTGTGAAGGACAGCGACCGCGCTTCGGACTTCCGGCATGACAAAGAGACGGCCCAGCCGAGTTATTACAGCGTCTATCTGGACACCTGGAAAGTGAAGGCCGAAGTCACGCCCACGGAGCGCTGCGCCCGTTTCCGTTTTACCTTTGACGAGCCGGGCAACTCGTATGTGGTGCTCGATGAATTTGACAAAGGCGCGTCCGTGGAAATTATTCCCGGCGAAAATAAAATCATCGGTGCCGTCCGCTACCACTGCGGCCAAGTGCCCAACATTTATTCGAGCAACTATTTTGTGATTGTCTTCGACCGCCCGTTCACGACGAACGGCGTCTGGTCGTCCACCGGCATTCAACCGGGTCTGACGCATCTCGCCGGCCAGCAGGCGGGCGCGTTTGTGAAGTTTGACACGAGCAGCGACAAGGTCGTCGGGTGCAAGGTCGCCTCCTCGTTCATCAGCCCGGAACAGGCGCTGCAAAATCTCCAGCATGAAGTTGGCAACGCCGATTTCGATACCATCCGTCACCGGGCCGAGGAACGGTGGAACGAAGCCTTGGGCCGTGCCCGCGTCGAAGGCGGCTCGGAGGAACAGCGCCGCACGTTTTACAGTTGCCTCTACCGCTGCATTTTATTTCCGCACAAATTTTACGAGGTGAACGGGCAGGGGAAGCAGGTCTATTTCAGCCCCTACGATGGCAAAGTGCATGAGGGTGTGCTCTACACCGACAGTGGTTTTTGGGACACGTTCCGCGCCGCGCAGCCGCTCTATAACCTCCTCTTCCCGGAAGTGAACGCGGAAATCTTGCAAGGATTACTTAACGCCTCCGACCAGAGCGGATGGCTGCCCGCGTGGGCCAGCCCCGGCCACCGCGACATCATGGTCGGCAATAACTCCTTCTCTCTGCTCGCCGACGGCTGGGTCAAAGGCGTCCGTTCCTTCGACGCCGGAAAAGCCGTGGACGCCATGATCCATGACGCCAATACCAACGGCCCGATCTCCACCATCGGACGCAACGGCGCGAAATACTATCACAGCATCGGCTATGTGCCGTATTCGCCGGTGAAAGGTGAAACCAGTTTTGGCGAGGCCACGGCGAAGACCCTGGAATTTGCCTACGATGATTTCTGCGCCGCGAAACTGGCGCTGGCGGCTGGCCGCAAAGCCGACGCGGAAGTATTTGCCCGCAAGGCGATGAACTGGACGAACGTCTTCGACGCGAAGATCGGTTTCGTGCGCGGGCGCAAAGCCGACGGCTCCTGGGTCGAACCTTTTTATCCCAATGAATGGGGCGGCCCGTTCACCGAAGGTTGTTCCTGGCATTGGACGTGGTGTGTCTTCCACGATATTCCCGGTCTGGTGAAACTCATGGGCGGCGACGAAGCGTTCATTGCCAAGCTGGACGGAGTCTTCACCGCGCCGAATGACGTCCGCACCGGCACTTATGGCGGCATGATTCACGAGATGACCGAGATGGTCGCCGCCGACATGGGCCAATACGCGCACGGCAACCAACCCATCCAGCATATGATTTATCTTTACGACTACGCCGGCCAGCCGTGGAAAGCGCAATCACGCACGCGTTGGGCCATGGGCAAACTCTACGCGCCTACGCCGGACGGTTACTGCGGTGATGAAGACAACGGGCAGACCTCGGCCTGGTATGTGTTCAGCGCGCTGGGCTTCTATCCGGTATGCCCCGGCGATGCCCATTACATCATCGGCAGTCCGTTGTTTGATCAGGCGACCATCACAATAGCGAAGGGCAAGACGTTTAAGATCACCGCTGAAGACAACGGACCGCTACGGCCTTACATTCACGGCGCAACGTTGAATGGAGAGTCATTCAACAAGACGTTCCTTAGCCACGACGAAATTCTGGCCGGCGGCGAGATTGTTTTCAAAATGACCTCTGCTCCCGACAAGAAATGGGGCAGTGCCCCCGAAAGCCGTCCGCCGTCCGCCATGTCGCTTCTGACCGGAGCAAATGGAGATGGCCAAAAGCCTTTGACCACTCAATGACGCCGATCTCATAATCCCGCCGCGCCTCCTAAACCAAATCAATATTAAAACCCAAACCGAAGGAACTCTAACTCTATGGCAAGTATAAGAAGCTCAGTAGAACCGAAAGTATCTTCAACCGAACAAGCAACCGGCCAGACTTATCGGGGATCGTTTGCGATCATGACCATCCTCTTTTTCATGTGGGGATTCATGACGTGTGGAATGATGTCCTCATTCCGCGCTTCAAGGAAGCGTTCACCCTGACCTTTTTCCAAGCGATGCTCGTGCAGTTTGCTTTTTTCGGTGCGTATGGAGTTGGCTCGCTGATTTACTACATCATTTCCATGACCTCGGGCGATCCGATCAATCGCATCGGCTGCATATCGAGAACATTTCTACGGCATTGGTATCGTGCGATATACACGGGCCGGGGCACCCAGACTCGCGTCGTCCACAAACAAGTATGGACTGGCGGGCAGGACCAGATTGGTGAGTAGCAACCAGTTCGTCCAGCCGGTGGACGCCGCCGTATACTCAATCCGATGCTGCGTCCCGGCGGGCGCTGCATACCGCCAACCGTTCACGAAACCTATTCCGGTAAACCTGGACGGTGTCCCGGAGCCGCTGAACCGGTAGAAACCCGCCGCCCCCAAGGGTTCCAGTTCCACAAACCGCTGCTCGGTTGATGCTGGCGGATAGTTGCTCCGTGCCTGCCACATCGCTCCCGGACCCAGCCGGTCCGTGGACTCGAGCGACAGCCCGCTCCCTGTGTGACCTGGCCACTGCAGTCCTAGGAAGCGTTCCGGGTCCATGTTGCTGACCACTGCGGCGATGGGTGCGCTGGTCGCCTGGCCCAGCGTGTTGCTCGCAGCCAGCCAGTAAATCCCTTCCATCGCCCGCGTCACTGCGGGCAGGATCAATGTTGCATTGATGCCTCCGGGAATCGCCGCACTGTTGAAATACCAATGTAACTTGGGCGCTGGCTCGCCCGAGATCAGCGCCACGATCTCATTTTGGCTGCCCTCCTTCAAAATGGTCTGCGCGGGTGTGACAATGGAAGGGTAGCCGTCTGTC
>DMQW01000221.1:4755-5721 GCA_003455565.1 Limisphaerales bacterium | reverse complement strand
GGCAGCGTCAGATGTGTATAAGAGACAGGCGCGGTAAGGAGGGAATTGAATACGTCGAAGAATTTTCCCCCAATCAATTTAAGGAAGATTCCGGCGATTACTATGGCTACATCTCCACCAGTATTTTTCCTCGCGATTCAAAATGGCTTTGGTTTCGGATTGAAAAATCAGAAACGAACAATCCATACGGCCCGTGGCAGACTGTCGCAGAATTCAAGACGGCAAATCCGACGCGCTCCGCTAACCACACTTGGGCGGCCAGTCCCGTGCCCACAACCAATACCGCCGACGGAATGAATTTTGTTTTGGGAGAAGTAACGGTCGAAATAAGGCCCTATACTCCGAGAGACATTTGGAATCACGTCGTCACTGTTCCAACCCAAGTATTCGAGAGCGGTGTTTTGTTGACGAACTGGTCTGCGATGCATTTTCAAATCCAAGATGCCAGCGGCAATTGGAATCCGCTTCTTCAATCACATCGCAGTCTTGACCCGCGTTTTGTTTGGAAGCTGGAGATGGATTTCGAGCCGGATTCAGATTTTCCAGATGGAAGCATGGTCACCGTAAACCTGCCAAAGCGATCATCCACGTTTACCACAAACGTCATGAACGTGCCCGTGACGATTTCATGGGATGGAAACGATCGGATTGACGCAAGCATGCCGACCAATCGCCCGGACCTTGGGTTAAGATATATCTCTGCGACTGATGACCAAGGTGAGAACCTTCTCCAATCGAGCGGTGGCGGAGGGCAATATGCGTTTCTAGAAGGATACTTCATGGCTCAAAGAGGAGGCGTTCTGCACATGGGTGATGTCAAGCCGGCAACGGTTACTTTCGCCATTGTTCCCAATGTGCATACGACGTTTTATGCACAACCAAAACTCGTGGTCGAAAAGGTAAAATAGTTTCGCGTCGCCCCGCGCGTCCCGCCCGCCTTTCCAAAAAAGCGCCAGAGGACTGGCG
>DMQW01000221.1:0-4489 GCA_003455565.1 Limisphaerales bacterium | reverse complement strand
GCGGCGGCCCTCCGCCGCTTTTTCCCGGAGCGCGGCTGTCCTAGCCGCAGCACGCCCGCATTGCCAACGATGCCGGGATGCAACTCGAATCGTCGCCTTGCATTTCCACCCGCTGCGGCTGGGACAGAGCCGCGCTCCGCCAATCGCTTCCTCCGTTTTCTCCGTTCCCTCCTGTTCAAACGGCTTCATTCCGCTTACACTGTGGTTGCATGGCAATCATCGGCAAACGCAATACGCTCGCCATTGTGCGAGCTTCCCAGCCCGGCCTCTATCTCGACGGCGGCGAGCTGGGCGAAATCCTTTTGCCCGGTCGTTACATCCCGGCGGATCTCGCGCCGAAGCAAAAGATGGACGTGTTCGTCTATCGTGATTCGGAGGACCGCCTCGTCGCCACCACCGAAACGCCCAACGCCATGGTCGGCGAGTTCGCGTATATGAAAGTCGTCAACGTGCATCCGCAGGTCGGCGCGTTTCTGGACTGGGGGCTGTCGAAAGATTTATTGGTTCCGTTCCGCGAACAGGAATTTCCTCTGCAAATCGGCGACTGGGCGGTGGTCTATGTCTGTCTTGACGTGAAGACGAACCGCATTCTCGCCAGCACGCGGTTGAACCGTCATCTGAACCGCGACACGCCCGCGTATCGCGACGGCCAGCCGGTGAATATTCTCATCACCAGCAAAACGCCGCTTGGCTACAACGCCATCGTGGAAAACGCGCATCGCGGGTTGCTTTACAAAAATAATCTTGCCACCGCGCTCAAGATCGGCGCAAAGCTGAAAGGGTTCGTCCGCACCGTGCGCTCCGGCGGGAAGATTGACTTGAGCCTCGACGCCGCTGGTTACAAACGGGTCGCACCGCTGACGAACCAGATTGTCGATGCGCTCGAACGCAACGCCGGCAAGCTCGACTTTGACGACGACAGTTCGCCCGTCGTGATCCGGCAGAATTTTGGCGTGAGCAAAAAAGCGTTCAAGCAGGCGCTTGGCAAACTTTACAAAACACGGCGCATCGCTTTTCTCAAACCGGGAATTCAACTGCTGGAAAACACCAACTGGACGCCCGGAACAAAACCATGAAAATTGGAATCATTGACCGTTTTCGCATCCAAGAGTAAGGTTGCAGCCATGAGCACGGTGGATTTGATTTACGAAAAAGCCAAAACGCTTCCCGGTAAATTGCAGTCGGAGGCCTTGGGCTTTGTGGAATACCTTGGTCGCCGCCGCGCAGCCGAGGCCGAGGCTGACGGGTGGCAACGGTTGTCGCGCGCCACGCAAGCCCTGCCCGCCGCCCAGCGCCTCACGGACGAGGACATCGCCGCCGAAATCGCCGCCTACCGCGCTGGCAAATGAGGGTGGTCGTTGATACAAACGTCGTGGTTTCGGCCATTCTCCGCGACCGGCTTCCCGAAAAGATTTGAAAGCTTGAACATACAAAAATTATTTCGGTGAACCAATTTAATGAACTCGTTTGCCGGCCCTTGAGTTGAAGAAAGCAAGGTTCGCTTGGCGCCCTGGGCAGACTAAAAAACATGAAAGACCAAATCATCCGGCTGCTGGAGCAAAAAGATTATGTCGCGGCGAATGTGCCGGAACTGCTGCGGTTGCTGCGCCTGTCGCCCAATCGTCAACAGGAGCTGCAGGCCGTCCTCCAAAAGCTGGAGCGGGCAGGGGAGGTGGCGCGCATCAAAGGCAACCATTACATCCGGCCGGGCGAGGCGGATTTGATTCCCGGCCGCATCCGCATGAACCGTGCGGGCAAAGGTTTTCTCCAGCCGGATGATTCGAACCTCAAGGAAATCGCCATTGCCGAAAGCGCCACCGGCACGGCGTTGCACGAAGATCGCGTGCTGGTGCGCCGCGATGTGCGCCGGAAAAATTTTCGCGAAGATGATCAAGAAACGGGCGTGGTGATCCGTGTCTTGGAACGGAAACGTTCGCAGATCGTCGGCACGTTGCAGCAGGGCCGGCAGTTTCTTTACGTCACGCCGGATGACCCGCGCATTCCGCATGACATTTTGGTTCCGTCACCGAGCGACGTGGGCCGGCCCGCGCGCATGGGTGACAAAGTGGTCGTCGAATTGCGCGAATGGGAATCGCGCCACACCAATCCCGAAGGCGAAATCGTGGAAGTCCTCGGCGCGCCGGATGCGGAAGGCGTGGACATGCTTTCCGTGCTGCGCCAATACGATTTGCCGCTGCACTTTCCCAAGGCCGTGCTGCACGAGGCGCACGCCATCGGCTCGACGGTTCATCCGCACGACCTCGCGGGCCGCTTGGATTGCCGTGCGCATAATGTCGTCACGATTGATCCCGATGACGCGAAAGATTTTGACGACGCAATTTGTCTGGAGCGCGTCTCGCCGGAGCAATGGCGGTTGTGGGTTCACATCGCGGACGTGTCGCACTACGTCAAACCCGGCACGGCGCTCGACGAGGAAGCGGGCAAGCGCGGCAACTCCACCTACCTCGTTGACCGCGTCATTCCGATGCTACCGGAAGCGTTGAGCAACGAACTGTGTTCACTGAAACCAAACGTGGATCGCCTGACGAAGTGCGTGGAATTTCTCGTGGCGAACGATGGCCATGTGCTGCACACGAAGTTTCATTCCGCTGTCATCCATTCGCAACGCCGCTTTGCCTACGCGCAGGTGCTGGAGATTTTGCAACGCGCGCCGACGGACGATCCGATTGAGCAGATGCTGCACCAAGCGCACGAGCTCGCGCAAAAGATTCGTCGCCAGCGGTTCAAAGCCGGTTCGCTCGAACTGGATTTTCCCGAAATGAAAATCCGGCTGGACGAACATGGAAAAATTTTGCGCATCGAGAAAAACGAAAACGACGTGTCGCACCAGTTGATCGAGGAATACATGCTGCTCGCGAACGAGGCCGTAGCGACGCGTTTGATGAGTTTGCGCACACCCGCGATTTATCGCATCCACGAAGAACCGGACGCGCGGCGGTTGCAGGAGTATCGGCAGGACGTGTTGAGCCATCATGTTCCGTGCGGCAATTTGAGCCAGCCCGCCGAAGTGCAGAAACTGTTGCACAAGCTCGGCACGTTGCCCATCGGCGCGGCGCTGAAGATTGGATTTCTCAAGTCGCTCATGCGGGCGCGTTACGCGGTCGAGCCGCTCGGCCATTACGGTCTGGCAAAAAAGAAATACACGCACTTCACCTCGCCCATCCGCCGCTACGCCGACCTTGTGGTGCATCGCGCGTTGTTCGACAAAAACGCGGCGAAACCCGGCGCACTCAAGGAAATCGCCGAACACATTTCCGTCACGGAACGCAATTCTGCCGACGCCGAGCGCGACAGCAAGGACGTGAAGTTGTTCGCGTTTCTGAAGGCGCAGCTTGAATCCGGCGAGCCGCAAAAGTATCCCGCGCTCGTGACCGACGTGCGGAATTTTGGTTTCTTCGTGGACGTGCCCGGCCTCGCGATGAGCGGTCTCGTGCCGTTGTCCACGATTGAGGACGACTTTTATGTGTTCGATGAAGCGCGGCGGAATCTAGTTGGCCGACGCACGCGTCGGATGATCCGGCTCGGCGACAGACTCACCGTGCAAGTGGCGAAAGTGGACACGTTCAAAAAACAAGTGGACTTCTGTCTCGCCGCCGAACCGCGCAAACCCGCCGCGCAACGCTCGCCCGCGTCACGGCCATCGGCGGCGCGTCCGCAACAATTTCAACAGCACGCAAAACGTCCGCCGACATCACGTTCGGAGAGTTCACGCCGGCAGGATTCGCGGTCGCAAGATTCGCGTCCACCAACCATGCACTCATCGGTTTCACAACTGCCGACCTCGCAGTGGCCGCTGTTAAAATCCAGCAGCAACCGCAGTTTTTCCAAGCGGCGGCGTTGATGCCCCAAACTTCGTTCATGGCATTGACCTCGGCCGGGCAGTTTGACGAGAATATGGCATGGCAACTACTCCATTAAAAATCGAAAAGCTGGTCAACGGCAACGGCGCGACGCCGAAAAAAGGCCACGCCGTCACGGTGCATTACACCGGCTGGTTCACGGACGGCGGCAAGTTTGACAGTTCCGTGGATCGCAAGGAGCCGTTCACTTTTACGCTGGGCGAAGGCCAGGTTATCGCGGGCTGGGATGCCGGCGTGGCCACGATGAAAATCGGCGACAAGGTGAAACTCACGATTCCGCCGGAACTCGCTTACGGATGCGAAGGTTATCCGGGCGCGATTCCGCCGAACTCAACTTTGATTTTTGAAGTCGAACTGCTCGCCATTGATTAGCGCGAATTGAAATGATTAAACCGCTTGAACCGCCGGACAGCCATTATCTCAACGCCGCGCTAGGCTGGCTGGAGCTGGGACTGCCGCTCGAAGCGAACGCGGAACTGGAAAAAATTTCGCTGCGGCACATCGCCCGTCCGGATGTGCTGGAACTGCGCTGGCAGATTTTTGCGCAGGCGAAGAAATGGACCGACTGCCTGACGGTCGCCGCCGCCATCATCCAGCTCGCGCCGGAC
>DMQW01000449.1 GCA_003455565.1 Limisphaerales bacterium | reverse complement strand
GACCTCACCGACCGCGCCGCGCTCGACGAACTTTTTTCGTCCGTAAAATTCGATCAAGTCATCCATCTCGCCGCGCGCGCCGTGGCGACCAATGTTTATCTCCGACGCATCCATCATTTCGCCGTGGCGTTGCACTGGCTGCCATGGCCGGTGCTGCCGAAACTTCACTGGCCACCCATTAAATTTGAACACAAGCGCGCCATCATCCTCGACGAACATCGAAAACTCATCGCCCACGAACCCGACCCGGTGCGGCGGGCCTATTATGAATTGCTCTGGCACTTCGGCGGCTCGCAGACCGACATGGCCCTGGGATGTGCGCGGCAGCATTCCCACCACGGTCTGCGTGACCGAAGGCCGCACGCACGAGTTCAACTGGCTCGATCAGTTGACGTTCGAGTCCAACGCCATTTATATCATGGATCGGGGCTATCTGGATTTCGCCCGGCTCTACGCCATCGAACAGGCGCAAGCGTTCTTCGTCATCCGCGTCAAGAACCGGCTCAACTACTGCCGGTTGCATTCCCATCCGTTGGTCACGACCACTGGACTGCGCAGCGATCAAACCATTTCGCTGACCGGCTTCTACCCGGCCCAAGCCTATCCCGACAAACTGCGGCGGGTGCGTTTCTACGACGTGGAGCAGGAGCGGGCGCTGGTGTTTTTGACCAACCACTTCGGCCTGCCCGCGCTGACCGTGTCGCGCCTCTACTGTCTGCGCTGGCGCGTCGAGTTGTTCTTCAAATGGATCAAACAATATCTGCGGATCAAGGCGTTTTATGGCACGTCGCCCAACGCGTTGCGCACGCAATTGTAGATCGCCGTGAGCGTTTACTTGCTGGGGGCGATCATCCGAAAGCAACTCAAAATTGAGGCGAGCCTGTTCACCATTCTCCAAATCCTGAGCGTCAGCGCGTTCGACAAAACGCCGCTGCCGCAACTCCTTGCGCACGCGGAACTGCAAACTTTGACGGACGACTCTCATAACCAGTTGCTACTGTTCAATCAATAACCGGACACTTGTGAGTCGTTTCATACTATTATGATTTTTAAGTAATCAAATTTTTCTTTTTCGCTGGCTGTGAAATCATTCGGGCGCAACTGGATTCGTTCCCCATCGGCTCGGCTGCGCGCCCATCGTGAAAGCAATCGTTCCGCCGTTTTTCAATTCCTCGTAAGGAAGAAACGGCGAGTCCCAATTCCTGCCGTTCAATTTGACAGATTGGACGTAGATATTTTTGTCCGAGATATTTTCCGCCGTCATCGTGAAATTTTTTCCGTTCGAGAGGTGCATCACCGCCTTCTTTATCTGTGGCGCGCCAATCACATAGTAATCGCCCGCCGGACAGACCGGATAAAATCCCATGCAGGTGAACATATACCACGCCGACATCTGGCCGCAGTCGTCATTGCCGCAAAGCGATCCGGGCTGGCTGCCGTATTGTGTCGCAACGATTTGATGTAAACGCTGCGCCGCTTTCCATGGCTGGCCGGCATAGCAATAAAGGTAAATGACATGATGACTCGGTTCGTTGCCGTGCCAGTATTCGCCGATGCAGCCGCGCTGATCGTTCGGTGACAATTCTTTGGTGGCTTCGCCGGATGTGAACAACAAATCCAGTTTCTCAATGAATTTTTCCTTCCCGCCCATCAACGCGATCAACCCCGGCACGTCCTGCGGCACATACCAAGAGTATTGCGAACTGGTCGCTTCGGTGAAATCGCTGTTGGTGTCACTGCCGAAAGTGTGCGGGTTGAAGGGCGTGCGCCAGTTGCCCTGTGAATCTTTCGGGCGCATCCAGCCGGTGGTTGGATCGTATAAATTTTTGTAACTGGCCGCCCGCTTCATGAAATTGTCATAGTCATTTTTTTTGCCGAGGGCCCTGGCCATTTGCGCGATGCAATAATCGTCAAACGCATATTCGAGCGTCTTCGAGACGTTTTCATCTTCCTTATCACAGGGAACCCAGCCGAGTTTTCGATACGCGACGAGGCCGTCATAGTCGGGATTCATCGCGGTGGTTTTGACCGCCTCATAAGCGTGCTTCACGTCGAAGCCTTTCACACCTTTCAAGTAACCGTCCACAATGACCGGCACGGCGTGATAGCCGATCATGCACCAGGTTTCGTTGCCTTGCAGTTCCCACATCGGCAGCAGGTGATCCACGCTCTGGTCGTAATGCACGAGCATACTGTTGATCATGTCCGCGTCGCGCCGCGATTGAATCAGCGCGAAGAGCGGATGGGTGGCGCGATAAGTATCCCAAAGCGAAAACACCGAGTATTCCGTGAAACCTTTTGCCTTATGAATATTCTGGTCGAAGCCGCGATACTCACCATTCACGTCCTGGTAGAGATTGGGCGCGAGGAACGCGTGATACAACGAAGTATAAAAAGTTTCTTTTTGCTCCGGCGAACCTTCGATTTCGATCTTGCTCAATTCGCGATTCCATTTTGCGCGCGTGGCGGCCAGCAGCTTTTCAAAATCCCAATCGGGAATTTCCGCGTCAAGGTTCTCCAACGCATTGGCGGCGCTCACGGCGGACACGGCGACTTTCACCTTAATGACTTCGTTCGAGTGCGTTTTGTATCGGGCAAAGAATTGAAGGTTCGTGCCCGCGGCTTCCTTGTTGCTCCGGAAACGGTAGGTGTTGTAAACCACCGGTTTTCCTGCGCTGATGATTTCGGCATTATCGAAAGGCCGTGAATAACGCGCGGCAAAATAAAGATACCGCTCCTTGGCCCAGCCATTGATCAGGTGAAAGCCGGTGATGGTTGAATTGTCCTCGATTCGCACGTGCGATTGCGCCACCCGCCAGCGGCCGCCGTTGATGACATGACTCAAGTCGGTCATGATAGAAGCCTCGTCGCTCGCCGGGAAAGTAAAGCGAAGTATTCCTGCACGTTCAGCGGCGGTTAGTTCCACCGTGACGCCGGATTTCTGGAGCTTCACTTTGTAATAACCGGCGGATGCGGATTCATCGGCATGGGAAAACGTGGATTGATAACCTTCGGCCGGATGATCTTTCATGCCGGAAATAAAAGCGGCTTTTCCTACCTGCGGCATGAATAGAAAATCACCGAGATCCGGACAGCCCGTGCCGCTCAAATGCGTGAGGCTGAATCCGAGAATCGTCGGATCGGTGTATTCATAACCCGACGCCGTGTCCCAATTGGTTTTGTCAGTGTCAGGGCTCAATTGAACCATGCCAAACGGCGCGGATGGCCCAGGATAAGTATTGCCCTCGCCCTGCGCGCCGACGAACGGGCGGACATAATCCGCCAGCGGCGTTTGATTTTTCCCGTTCGCTTCGGCACGAACATCCGGCACGCCGAGACCAATCAGCACCGCCCCGGTCAATAAAACAAATTGTAAGGAATGAGTCGTTACGCGATGTGTTTTCATGGATGTGTGAGGATAAAAAATTGAACTTAAATGCCCAGCTCGATTTTCACTTTGGCGAACGCCTGAATGGCCAACTCCAAATCTTCGCGCGAATGCGCTGCTGAAATCTGCGTGCGGATGCGGGCCTTGCCTTTGGGCACGACTGGATACGAAAAGCCGACGACATAAACGCCCCGGGCCAGCATCGCCTCGGCAAACTTCGTCGCCAGCGCGGCGTCGCCAAGCATGATCGGCACAATCGGGTGCGTGCCGGGAACGATGTTGAAGCCGAGCTTCGTCATCTCTTCGCGGAAAAACTTTGTATTGGCCTCCAGTTGATCGCGCAAGGCCGTGGATTCAGTCAACAATTCGAGAACTTTCAACGTCGCCCCAGCGATGGCTGGCGCAAGTGTGTTCGAGAAAAGGTAAGGCCGCGAACGCTGGCGAAGAAACTCGATGATTTCCTTCCGACCGCTCGTGTAGCCGCCGCTCGCGCCGCCCAGCGCCTTGCCGAGCGTGCCGGTGATGATGTCCACGCGGCTCATGACGTGGTTGTATTCGTGCGTGCCGCGTCCGGTTTTGCCCATGAAGCCGACTGCGTGCGAATCGTCCACCATCACGAGTGCGCCGGATTTTTCAGCGAGATCACAAATGGTCTTCAAATTCGCGATGTAGCCATCCATCGAAAACACGCCGTCCGTCGCGATCATTTTGAAACGGGCATTACCAGCTTCTTTCAACTTCGCTTCGAGGCCGGCCATGTCATTGTTCTTGTAGCGATGACGCTGCGCTTTGCAGAGCCGGATACCGTCGATGATGCTGGCGTGGTTGAG
>DMQW01000477.1:15545-17182 GCA_003455565.1 Limisphaerales bacterium | reverse complement strand
CTCAACACGGCGATGCGCGTGACCTCCCAGCGCGTCGCGCCGAGCGCGTAGGCGGCTTCGCGTTGAAGTCCGGGCACGGAGCGCAAAATTTCGCGCGCGACCGACGTGATGATGGGAATAATCATGATCGCCACGATGATGCCGCCCGCCATCATGCTGACGCCGTAAATCGGGCCGGTGAAAATGGGCAGAAAACCGAAGAATTTTTGCAACCACGGAAACAAATGGTCGCGCAGCCACGGCACCATCACAAATATTCCCCATAAACCGAGGATGACGCTCGGCACGGCGGCGAGCAGTTCGATGAACAGGATGAGCGGCTGGCGCAGCCATTGCGGCGCGAGTTCCGTAAGATAAAGGGCGGTGGCGATGCTGATGGGCACGGCAATGATGAGCGCGATGGCCGACGAAACGAGCGTGCCAAAGATAAACGGCAACGCACCATAGACGTCGTTGACTGGATCCCAGTCGCTGCTGACGAGAAAATGCCAGCCGAATTTTTGCAGCGAGAGCTTCGCGCCGTGCGCGAGTTCAAACCCGATCAGCGCGATCAAAACAAAAATGGACAGCGCCATGGCCAGCGTCAGCCATTTGAAGGCGCGGTCGCCGAATTGTCCGGCGCCTTTCATGTCCAGCGTTTTTGGTTTTGTCGGATTGCTCATGGTTCCAATTTTCATAATTCCGGCACGGCGGCTCTGCCGTGCGCCCACACCATAAATAAATAAAACGGACGAAGAGCGGGAGGAACTGCGCTCTTCGTCCGGCTCACGCCCATAAAATTATCGGGCGGCGGAGCGAAGTCAGTATTTAATTGTGTCGAGCAATTTCAGCTCGTGCTGTTGGACTTCCTCGGGCAGCGGCGCATAATCGAGGGCCGGGGAAATTTTTTGTCCGTCCGTGACCGCCCATTTCAAGAACGCGATCAGCTTTTTACCGCTCTCGGCGTGTTTTTGCTTTTCATAAACCAGCACCCAGCTTGCGCCGGCAATCGGATACGCCTTTTCGCCGGGCGCATTGACCATCGAGAAGCGGAAATCGTCGGGAATTTTCGCCGTGGCCAGCGCGGCGCTGACGGAATCAGGCGCGGGTGAAATAAAATTGCCCGCAGAGTTTTTCATGTCGGCAAATGGGATTTTGTTCTGGTTCGCATAAGCCAGTTCGGCATAACCGATGGCCCCGGGAAGCTGCTTGACCTGACCGGCGACGCCTTCGCTGCCTTTGGCGGCCAGGCCGATGCCGGACGGCCATTTCACGGATGAACCTTTGCCCACGCTGTCCGCCCACGCGGGATTCACGTTGCTCAAGTAGTCGGTGAAAATGAAACTCGTGCCGCTGCCATCGGCCCGGTGAATCGGAATGATGCTCGCATCGGGCAGGGTCATGCCCGGATTGAGCGCGGCGATTTTAGGATCATTCCACTTGTTGATGTTGCCGAGGTAAATTGCGGCGAGCGTGTCGCCGTCCAGTTTGAGTTTAGGATTTCCCGGCAGGTTGTAGATGACCGCCACGCCGCCCGCAACGATGGGCAGGTGCAGGATTTTTCCGGGTGCGGTGGCCAGAGACGCATCGCTCATCGGCGCGTCGGAAGCGCCGAAATCCACCGTTTGATTGAGCAAGTTTTTTATGCCGCCGCCGGA
>DMQW01000477.1:9719-15471 GCA_003455565.1 Limisphaerales bacterium | reverse complement strand
AATTGAGCGCTGGCATCCACCTTGGCGTAAGCCTCAAACCATTTGGTCAAGGCCGGATAATCAAAAGTGGAACCCGCGCCGGTGATGGTCTCGGCGTTGGTGGTGAGTTGTGCGGCGAGCAAAGTCGCGCCGCCGAAGATTGAGAGAATTATTTTTTTCATTTTCATAAAGAGTTAATCAGTTTTTTGTCAATTGTTCACGTTACGTTACGGTTACATTAAAACTTCCACATCAGGTCGGCCATGAAATGGATGGCGCTGCTGGTGGGTTCGTTGACGTTGCTGTAAACGGTCTGGTTGATCAGGTCGTTGATATAGCATGTCGTGCTGAAAGTGAATGAGTCAGTGATCGAGTAATTGAATTTGATCAGGTGCCCCTTGATGTTGGTGCCGCCGAAGAAGCCCGCCCCGCCGCCGGTGGGCGCGTTTTGATAATAAGCCCCGTTGTCGTCGTCCACGAGCTGGTCATACCAAGCATCGGCTTCGAGGTCTTCGTAGCGGTAGGACAAGTCCCAGGTGTGTTTTTTGCCTGACTTGCCAAGGATCGCCCCGACCCAGTAGCCGGTGTTGTTCTGGCTCGCACCAGGGTTGTCTATGAATTCGCCGGCCAGCTTGACCGGGAATTTTCCATGATAAAGCGGAAAACTGTCGAGAGTGTAAGTCACGCTCGCGTCGGCGATGATGGGATTGTAATTGTTGACCAGGATGCCGCTGCCGTTGCGGGTGTTGCCCAAGTTGTTTTGGGCCACATTGGCGTTGGAGAGCTGTTCGGGATTCACGATTTGAAACGCGCCGACGCCCAGGCTGTTGGCCCATTTGGGCGACCACTTGGCGTTCCACAAAACCTGGCCGCCATACATCATCGGATCGTGCGTGGTGGTTTTTACCTCGTCCAACACAAAAGCCGCACCGGCAAAGGCGATGCTGTGCTTGTCATTGATGGTGTAGCCGCCGGTCAGCGCCGCGCCTTCCGGGGTCAAATCCGGATCCAACACCATCGGTGTGAACGCAAACGGATTGTCCATCTTGCCAACGGTGGCGGCGAGCAGCCAGTCGCCAGAGTTGATCGCCGTCCATTTGCCGTAGGCGGCGTCAACATAAATGCTCTTTTTTGAGAAATTGTCCTGCATGGTCGTGTTGTTCGACAGCGGATTGCCGCCAAAGCTGCCCGGATAATCGCCCGACCCCAAACGGAAGCCGACTTCCAGATTGTCCATCATGCTTACCGACAATCCGACACGGATGCGGTAACGCAAACGCGCCCGGTCAACCAACGCATTGTTGTCGCCGCTGACGTGGTCGTAGCGGCCGCGAAAATCGCCGCTGATCTTGTAGCCGGTCACCCAGTCCGGCATCGCGAATCTGGAATCCATCGCCTTTTTCAAATCAGTGGCGGAATCCTGTGCGTTTTCCGTCTTCAATTCCTTGGCCTCGTCCACCGTCAGAATTCCCTTTTGTTCCAGCTTGTTGAGGAGCGCGTCCACGGACGTTTGCGCGTGGGCTTGGGGAGCCAGTGAAACCAGCGCGGTCGCGCCGGCGAAAACTGCCAGTTTGGTCATCGTTTGCTTGTTTTGTTTTTTCATGATGGTTGTTCTTTAAGGACGGGGAAAGTTTGCGACACCGGTGTTACAACCATGCGGCGGAATTGTTACGATTGTGTGACAAAGTTTTTTGCCTTGTGACACCCGGGTGGTTTGAAGGGAAAACTGGAAGAGAATCAGCCGGTGTTTTCACGCGGACTGGCGGAAGTTTCAAGCCGTCCGCTCAAACTGGCCGGTGCGTAAAAAATGAATCGTCTGCTGGATCACCGTCCGGTTGCGCATGAGAAATGGATGCGTCGCGCGGATGACAATGTGGTCGGTCATGCCCGCCAGTTTGGTCCGCTCGACGGACACCTTGCCATCGTCGCGGCCGGGAATGAGCAGGCTGTTGATCCAGTTGATGGAGCGGTTTCCGGCAATCACGCCAACGCAAAAATTCGCCGGGCCAAGTTTGTTCGGCATGGAATTTTTGTCCGTGCCCAATTCATTTCCCGCCGGGCCGTTGATCTTTTTGAACAGCCAGAACAAACCCAGTTTGTCCACGACTTCGCTGCCCTGGTTCGGCGGGCCAAGCATCACCACGCGGCCAAGATTGGGAATGGTGTGGCGCGTCAGATAACTGCGGACAAGAATGCCGCCGAGCGAATGCGTGACAAAATGAATGACCACCGCGCCATGCCGTTGACAATCACTGACGGCTCCGCCAATCGCCTCGTCGCTCAATTTCTCAATCGAGCCGGAGCGCGACGGATAATCCACATTCAAGACCTGATAACCGGACTCCGACAAGGCCCGTTTCATCGTCGCCATCGAGCGGCTGCTGCGGCACAAGCCGTGAAGCAGGATGACGTATTCCTGATTTTCAGTCACTGACATGGTGCATGCCTAATTTGGAGCAAATTATCCTCACCAAATTTTGGCGTCAAGACCGGCGATTTATTCTCTCGAAATTTGCGCAGCAAGATCAAAAAGCTTCCCACATTTGACTATTTTTCAGATTACAAGTTGGACGCGGCCTTCCACCCGATGATTCGTCCATCCGGCAGGCGCACAGCGTTGGTCTGGTTGAAGACCGATTCATTCGGCCAGAAGCCACCACCTTCGAGGTGTAAAATGGTATTTTGCCGAGGCTCAATAATTACTGGAACTGTCACATAACCATAGCCATTGGCATGAGCAATGATTTTATATTTTCCAGGTAAAAGTTCCACCGATACGGCGTCTTGAAGAATGGTTCCAGAATTATTGTGAACTCTCTGGAGCAACTTCCCATCGGGGGTGAAAATTCTGTAGTCGGAATACTCCGGGCTATTGGGATCGCGTGCGTTGAAGTCGGCATTAACTTCATAAGCGGAATAAACCACCAGAGTGCCATTGGTTGAACTTGCCGCCGTTGATTGGGACATTGACGGACCCACGGTGTCGAGAACAGTTGCATTTTTTTCGATGGCGCAACCTGACAAAAGAGCGCCTGCCGTAATTATGGTCAAAGTAAAAAATGCTTTCATAAGTTCCATCATTATTGCCACGGTTTCATCCGTGATAAAAGTTTCTGAATGAATTTTAATTCGCCGTTCAGTTCATTTTAATGGAGGGACTGTGCGTCTCAACTCACAGCAATGAGCGAAATTTGTTCGTCATGTTCATCACGGGCAACACCGGTTGCATGCGGATCAAGCATCGGTTTGCCATCCACCAAAAACCGGTATTGATGATGGCCATGACCTAGTTCCACTTGGGCCAGCCACCAGCCATCCACCGACCGTTGCATGGGAAAGGGATGCCAATGGTTGAAATCACCTGCGAGTTCAACCGATATGGCGTGCGGCGCGGCGCAATAAAAGTTGACCGGCTTGCGTGAGTTTTTGGCGGAGCAGCTTGCGTAACCGGGATTATTTTGTGTGATGTTCATAAAGTGCAGTTTTTCGTAAGGACTTTCTTTCCATTTGAGACTCGTTTTCATTTTGTCTCCTCATCGGTTTTCCTCTGGGAATTGATATAATTGTCCTTTGGAAGAAATGAAGCGGACTGTGCCGGCTCGCACGGCTGGCGGATTTCGGCAAACTCCACCACCACTTCATTTTCAGCCTTGAGCCAATCGTTTAGCGCACCGTTTGAGGCGCAACCATTCGCAAACCAGAACCGGTGCGCGCGCTCCTCGATTTCACTTTGCACTTGGAGATGTAATTCAACCGCAAAAGCGATTTCCTCTGAATGCCGCGCCCGGATCGTGAGAATTGGCTGGCCGGAAACAGGATTGGAAGGCCGGGCGTTGGCCGCCCGGTGAAGCCGCCCGGATGGCCGCAGCCTGTTTCCGCAACGCGCGGTGATTTTGGATTGTGCTTTCATGGCTGAACCTCCACGACCGAGTTGAGCGTGCCGAATTCGTTGAGAACATTATCACGGGCGTCGCGATCGTGCTGCCATTGGCCGTCCACGACGAACGTGTATTCATGACGTCCCGGTGGCAGGACGAGCCGCTTTTTCCACAGGCCCGCGTCCGGACTGCCGATCATGCGCAAACTGGTCGGCTGCCAGTCGTTGAAATCGCCGCAGACATAGACGTGTTCCGCTCCGTTGCATTCCAGGACGAAGTCAACCTCGTGGCATGGCGGGTTCACTGTGAGCGCCTTTGTTTGTATTTTATTTTCCTGGCTCCGTTGTTTTTTCGATTTTGGCATAAGCAATTTTTGGTTTTGGCCGGGAGGATGTATTGTTGACGGGACCGGTCGCCGCTCCCGGCAATTATCCGTCCGAATTAATTGACCATCTGAAGATTAAGGCTGCATGAAAACTGAATTAAAATTCGCCCCAAACAGGCGGCAAAAGTTTCTGAATGAATTTTAATCAAGTGTTTACGTTCTTTTAATCAATGTTTGGTCTATTCCTTTGTCGAAGTTAAACAGTTTATGCGAATCCTGCTTGTGGAAGACGAAAAGAAAGTGGCCGACATCATCGTGCGCGGCCTCAAGGCGGAGCGCTTTGCCGTGGATGTCTGCCACGACGGCCAAAGCGGCTGGGAAGCCGCCAATACTTACAATTACGATCTCATCATTCTGGACTTGATGCTGCCCGGACTGAGCGGCACGGAGATTCTTGAAAAAGTCCGGCGCAAAAACCAGCAGGTTCCCATCTTGATTCTTACCGCGCGCGACGGCATGGCGGACAAAATAAAAAATTTTGAAACGGGCGCAGACGACTATCTCACCAAACCGTTTGCCTTTGCCGAACTGCTCCTGCGTGTGAAGGCATTGTTGCGGCGCGGACCGGTCAATCGCTCCAGTGTGCTGCGTGTGGGCGATTTGGAAATTGACCGCCTTTCGCAAAATGTCAGACGCGCCGGAAAAAAAATGAACTCACCGCCAAGGAATACTCGTTGCTCGAATATCTGGCCACGCAGCCGGGCCGCGTCTTCTCGCGCACCATGATCATCGAGCATGTCTGGGATCAAAGTTTCGAGGGGTTGACCAACATCGTGGATGTTTATGTGCGGCATTTGCGGGAAAAGGTGGATGACGCGTTTTCCATCAAACTGCTTCGCACCGTGCGCGGCGTCGGCTACAGCTTGGACGACGAAACGCAGACATGAATACGCGCTCCATCAGTTTCCGACTGGTCGCATGGTATGCCGGTTTGCTCGCCGGGATTTTTTTGCTGCTGTGCGCACTGTTGTATCTTGACTTGCGGCATTTTTTGGAAAACGACCTGCGCCAATCGCAATCCCGCCGCACGCGCCAGATTGCCAATACTTTGCTCGCACATGTCAAATAAACCGGCGAGCCTTACGTCGCCAGCCAGACGAAGGACTGGTATGAACCTGAAGTCAACGACCGTTTCATTCGCATCACACGCGCCGATGGCACGTTGGTTTATGTTTCCGGCATACCCAATGACGGTAGTTTCGATCCGGCTGAAGTTCCCATTTTTCCCCCGACGTTATCGCGAATGGAATTCTCCCACAAATTGCAATTGTCGGGAGGCAAAACCCTGCTCATCGCCGCGCTGAATTTCAAATCGTCCGGCAATCCCGCATACCTCGTGGAATTCGGCCAGTTGCTTGATCCGGTAGAAACAATGCTTGATCACCTGTTTTTTCAACTCGCTTTGGGTCTGCCGCTGGCGGTCATCATCATCACGGTCGGCGGTTATCTGCTGGTGCGACGAGCCTTGACGCCAGTCGAACAAATCACACGCGCCGCCGAGCGCATCACG
>DMQW01000477.1:3493-9593 GCA_003455565.1 Limisphaerales bacterium | reverse complement strand
TAAGCGAACGTTTGCCGGTTTCAAGCACCGGCGATGAATTGGAACGCCTGTCCATTTCGCTAAATCGCATGATTACGCGGCTGGACGATGCCTTTCAAAATTCAAAACGGTTTGTTGCCGATGCCTCGCATGACTTGCGCACGCCGCTCACGATTCCGCGCGGTGAACTGGAAAATTTCGCGGAAGATGGCCGCCTCGATTCAGAATTGCGCGACTGCGTCGGCAGCATGTTGGAGGAAGTCGTGCATTTGGGCAAAATCGTCGAACAACTCTTCACGCTCTCGCGGCTCGATGCCGGCGAAGCGCAAACCGAATGGACGCATTTCGATTTAACGGAACTCGCCAAAACCACCGTCGAACAAATGAGCCTGCTGGCCGAGGACAAAGGCATTGCCATTGCCTGTGACGCCCGCCAGTCGGTGCCGGTGAAAGGCAACAGCGTGCGGCTCAAGCAAGTGATCGTGAACCTGCTCGACAACGCCATCAAATACACGCCGGCGAAAGGCGCGATTCAATTGCGCGTCCTCGCCGTCAACGGCCACGCCGTGCTGGAAGTGGAAGACAATGGCATCGGCATTCCGCCCGAGGCGTTGCCGCATGTCTTCGAGCGTTTTTATCGGGTGGACCCGGCTCGTTCCGCCGATTCCGAAAGCGCGGGGCTGGGACTGTCCATCGTCAAATCCATCTGCACCGCGCACGACGCGGAAGTGGAGGCGCACAGCACCGTGGGCGATGGCAGTTGCTTTCGCGTCAAAGTGCCTTTGTCAAAAAACTGAAAGTTTTCCATCCGCCTATGAAATTCAAAATCGTGAAATTCCGTTTCGGAAACCTCTGCAAAATTCTGGCGGCGGCGGTCATCCTCGGCCTAGGCGTTTTGTGGGCGGTGCATCGCGCACACGCGCAAACTCCCGCGAGCGCTGATTCAAGCGCCGTGCCGACGGCGGGCGTGGCGAAAGTGACGCGTGAAGACCTTTACAAAGAGGTGACGATTTCGGCGGAGTTTCGACCCTATGAAGAAGTGGAATTGCACGCAAAAGTTTCCGGCTATGTGGACAAAATGAACGTGGATTTCGGCGACAAGGTCAAGGCCGGTCAGCTTATGGCCACGCTCGAAGTGCCGGAATTGCAGGATGAACTGGTCAATGCCCGCGCCACGGAACAGAAGGTGGAGACCGATTACACCAATGCGCATTTGATTTACACACGGCTGCAATCGGTCAACAAAGACCATCCCAATCTGGTTGCACAACAGGAACTCGATACCGCCGAGGCGAATAACCTGACCACCACCGCCGCCATTGCTGCCGCCAAAGCCAATGTGGAAAAATTTCAAACCATGGTTGGTTACACGCAGATCACTGCGCCGTTTGACGGCGTCGTCACGCACCGTTACGCCGACCCCGGCACGCTGATTCAAGGCGGAACATCAGGTGGACAAAGCCAGACGCTGGTGCGTGTTTCAGACAATTACCGGCTGCGACTGGATTTTCCCGTCACGGTGGATTACGTCAAGGACGTCAAGCTTGGCGATCCGGTTGAAGTGCGCGTGGATTCTCTCAACGGCAAAACTTTCACCGGCATCATTGCACGGTTCACTCACGATGTGGATGAATCCACGCGGACGATGATCACAGAAATTGAAGTGCCCAATCCAAATCTGGAACTGATGCCGGGGATGTATGCCACCGTGGTCTTAAAAGTTGAAAAACACCTTCAGGCGCTGGCCGTTCCCACCGAAGCAGTTGCCGGTGAAAAGACGCCCACGGTTTATGTCGTCAACCGCAACAACCAAATTGAAGAGCGCGCCGTCAAACTGGGTTTGGAAACGGCGGACAGATATGAAGTTCTTTCCGGCCTAGATGAGGGCGATCTGGTGGTCATCGGCAACCGTTCGGGATTTCAGGCCGGGCAGAAAGTCGAGCCGAAGCTCATCCAGCTTTCCATGCGCGATGAAAATTGAAATCAAACCATTCAACGACTGTGTGCGTTTCACTCCATCAAGCATTTTCATAAAACTGAAACAACGAATGAGCGCGACGAAACCGATTCAATGTTTTTTGGAGCGCGACGCAGCCCGGAAAATTTTGCCGCGCGCGGGATTTTTTGGAATTCATGAATGCTATTTTAACTTCCGAACAATTGGAAATTTTACGGCGGGTGGACGCCTGCACGCTGGCCAACGCCATCGAAACGTTTCACGAGCGGCTGCGCAACGAGGGTTTTGCGGACAACTCGGTGCATTGTCTGTTTCCCCACCTGCGGCCGATGCTCGGTTACGCGGCCACGGTCAAGATTCGCGGTTCCGCGCCGCCGACGGCTGCCAGCAATTACACCGACCGCACGGATTGGTGGGATTACATTCTTTCGCTGCCCGCGCCGCGCGTGGTGGTGGTGCAGGATGTGGCCACGAAAGTTGGACTTGGTTCATTGCTCGGCGCGGTGCATGTCAACATTCTGCGCGCGCTCGGCTGTGCAGGCGCGGTGACGAATGGTTCGGTGCGCGACCTGCCGGCGGCGGAGAAGCTGGATTTTCCACTCTTTGCCGGCAGCGTTTCCGTGTCTCACGCCTACGTTCACATTGTTGAATTTGGCACGCCCGTTAAAATCGGCGGACTGAAAATCGAATCCGGCGATTTGCTTCACGGCGATTTGCACGGGATTCAATCTATTCCGTCCGACATCGCCGGAAAGATTCCGGCGGCGGCGGCGGAAATCATCTCTCGCGAACAGGAATTGATCGCGCTCTGTCAGTCCAAGGATTTTTCGATTGAAAAATTGCGCGACGCCATCGCCAAAGAGCGGCCTTGAACCATTTCCATTTTCGCAATGTCTCGTTTCGCCATTCGCTATCCGTATCTGATCATTGTCATCTGCCTCATCACTTGCGTGGTGGGCGTGACCAGTCTCGTGCGAATGCCGGTGGACCTTTTTCCGGCCATCCGCATTCCGGTCGTGGTCGTCGCCACGTTTTTTTCCGGAATGCCGCCGGAACAAATTGAAAACGACATCACCGGCCGGTTCGAGCGTTTTTTCACATTAGGCGCGGGCATTGACCACATTGAGTCGCGCTCACTGCCGGGTGTGAGCCTCATCAAAGTTTATTTTCAACCGGGCGTGAATCCAGATTCCGCCGTCACCACCATCGCCAATCTGGCTATGGCCAATTTGCGTCGTCTGCCGCCGGGAACTTTGCCACCAGTCGTCTTGAAATTCGATGCGTCGAGTCTGCCTGTGTGTCTCATCACATTAAAAGGAGAAGGGCTGAATGAAGCCCAACTCCGCGACCTCGGCCAGTATGGCGTGCGCAATCAAGTGGCCAATGTGCCGGGCGCGTCCGTGCCGCAGCCGTTCGGCGGGCGTTACCGGCAGATCATGGTCTATGTGGACCCGCTCAAACTGGAAGCGCATCAATTGAGCGTGATGGATGTCGTTCGTTCTGTCAACGAAGCCAACCTGATTCTGCCGGCGGGCGACGTGAAAATCGGCCCGTTTGACGCCAATCTTTACGCGAACACCCAGATCAATGACGTCAAGGACATCAATTCATTGCCGCTCAAAACCGTCGGCAATGCCTCGGTGCTCGTGGCGGACGTGGGCAGGGCCGCCAATGCGTCGCAAATCCAATACAACATCGTGCGCATTGATGGGCAGCCTTCCATTTATTTGCCGGTGCTGAAGCAAGGTGGCGATGCCAACACCATCTCCGTCGTCAATGGAATCAAAGACGCCGTTGCCCATTTGCTCGATGTGCCGAAGTAACTGGTGACAAAAGTTGTTTTTGACCAGTCCGTCTTCGTCAAAAACGCCATTGAAAATCTCATTCACGAAGGTGCGATCGGTTTGATTCTCACGGGCGCAATGATTTTGATTTTTCTCGGCAGCATGAGGGCGACAGTCGCTGTTTTTCTTTCAATTCCACTTTCCGCGCTGGCGACTTTCATTGCGCTTTCCGTCGGCGACAACACCATCAACGCGATGGTGCTTGGCGGACTGGCGCTGGCGTTTTCCCGTTTGATTGATAATTCGGTCGTCGTGCTGGAAAATATTTTCCGCCACATCGAATTGGGCGAGAAGCCGGAGGTTGCTGCGGAAAGAGGCGGACGTGAAGTTGCGTTGCCAGTGCTGGCCGCAACGCTGGCCACGGTCGTGGTTTTTTTTCCGGTGACGTTTCTTTACGGTGTCAGCCGGTTTCTGTTCACGGCGCTTGCGCTGTCCGTTGTGCTGTCGCTGTTCGCGTCGTATTTCGTGGCGATGACCGTTGTGCCGCTGTTTTGCGCCAGATTTATCAAAGGGCATCACGGACACGAAGTGGAAGGAACTCCGAAATCTTTCGGTCAGCGGTTCAATGGGTGGTTCAATGGAAAATTTAACCGGATGTTGGATGCCTACGACCGTTCGGTGAAATTCGCCTTGGTGCGTCCGATGGCCACGGTGCTGGGAATCACCGGACTTTTCATCTTGAGCCTGGCGCTCTATCCGTTGATCGGCGAAGCGTATTTTCCGCGCACGGATCCCGGCCAGTTCGTCATCAATCTCAAAGCGCCGACGGGCACGCGTTTGGAAATTACGCAGCAGTTGGTCGAGAAGGTTGAAAATATTGTTCGCGAAGTTGTGCCCACCAACGATGTGAAAATTGTCGTCGCCAACATCGGCGTCACGCCCGGTTTTTCGTCCATTTACACTCCGAACTCCGGCCAGCATACGGCGTTTGTGCAGGTTGGATTGCAGGACCGTCGCCAGGCCAGCAGCTTCGTTTATATGGATCGCGTGCGGGCGCGGTTGCAAAAAGAATTGCCGCAGGTCGTCGCGTATTTTCAGACGGGCGGTCTCGTGGACGCCATTCTCAATCTCGGAATGCCCGCACCGATGGACATTCAAGTCAGCGGCGCGGACATCCGCGAAGCTCACAAAATCGCCATGCAAATTGCCGGCCAAGTCCGCGCGTTGCCGGGCGTCAGTGACGTGCTGGTGCCGCAGGATGTGGATTTTCCGGCATTGAAAGTGGACATTGACCGTGAACGCGCCAGCGAACTCGGACTGAACGAAAAGGAAGTCGTCGGCAACGTCATCACCGCTCTGACTTCGGACATGATGATCGCGCCCAGCTATTGGGTGGATCCGAAAAGCGGCAACGACTATATGCTGACGGTTCAATATCCTGAAAACTATGTAAAGAACCTGGCGGACTTGGGCGCTATTCCATTGCGCGCGTCAGGTGCGATGCATTCCACGCGCCTGGATGCCGTCAGCACCATCAAACATTTTCAGGCACCGACGGAAGTGGACCATTACCAATTGCAGCGCGTGATTGATGTCTATGTGGCGCCGACAGGTGAAAACTTGCGACGCGTGCTGGCCGGAGTCAAACGCATCATCCAGCACACGTCTCTGCCCAAAGACGTGCGGGTCAACGTGCGCGGTTCCGTGGAAGGCATGCAGGCTTCGTTCAGCAGTTTTGGTTTCGGTCTGATTCTCTCGGTGATTCTGGTTTATCTGATTTTGGTAGCGCAATTCCAGTCGTTCATTGATCCGCTGTTGATTTTGCTGGCGGTGCCGACGGGGTTGGCCGGCGTGCTGCTGATTTTGTTTCTGACCGGCACGACGCTGAATGTGATGTCGCTCATGGGCGTGGTGATGATGGTGGGCATTGTCGTGTCCAACAGCATTTTGATCGTGGATTTCACGCACCGTTTGCGTGAAGAAGGCAAGCCGCTCCGCGAAGCCGTGGCGCTGGCGTGCCGCGTGCGCCTGTGCCCCGTGCTGATGACTTCGCTCGCAACGCTGTTCGGCCTGATTCCGATGGCCTTGAGCCTGGGCACCGGCAGCGAAGCCTATGTGCCGCTCGCCCGCGCCATCATTGGCGGTCTGGCCGTCTCGGTTGTTCTGACGGTTTATATCGTTCCGGCGGCGTATCTGCTGGCTTACGGAAAAACTGAAAAAACTCCGCCGGCATCGCCGCCAGCCCCCGTGTCATAAAGAGGCAATTATGAATTCAAACCAACTCGAGCCTGAATGATGTTATGCCAAAATTTGCCATCCGTTATCCGTATTTGATCATTGTCCTGTGTCTCATCACCTGCGTGGTGGGCGTGACCAGTCT
>DMQW01000477.1:2848-3363 GCA_003455565.1 Limisphaerales bacterium | reverse complement strand
TGCGTGGTGGGCGTGACCAGTCTCGTGCGAATGCCGGTGGATCTTTTTCCGGCCATCCGCATTCCGGTCGTGGTCGTGGCCACGTTTTATTCCGGCATGCCGCCGGAACAAATCGAAAACGACATCACGGGACGCTTTGAGCGGTTCTTCACTCTGGGCAGCGGCATTGACCATATCGAATCGCGTTCGCTGCCCGGTGTCAGTCTCATCAAAATTTATTTTCAGCCGGGCACCAATCCGGATTCGGCGGTGACTACGATTGCCAATCTGGCGTCCGCGAATCTACGCCGCCTGCCGCCGGGAACTTTGCCGCCGGTCGTTTTGAAATTCGACGCGTCCAGCCTGCCCGTGTGTCTGATTACTCTTAAAGGCCAGGGCATGAATGAAGCGGAGCTGCGCGACTACGGCCAATACACCGTTCGCAATCAAGTGGCCAACGTGCCGGGCGCTTCCGTGCCGCAGCCGTTCGGCGGACGTTACCGGCAAATCATGGTTTATGTGGACCCGCTCAAACT
>DMQW01000477.1:975-2672 GCA_003455565.1 Limisphaerales bacterium | reverse complement strand
GGCGACGTGCGGATCGGCCCGTTTGACTACAATCTCTACGCCAACAGCCAGCTTGAAAACATTGCCGAAATCAATCATCTGCCGCTCAAGACCGTGGGCAACGCCTCGGTGCTCGTGTCCGACGTGGGCAAGGCCGAAGACGCCTCGCAAATCCAATCCAGCATCGTGCGCGTGGACGGCCAGCCATCCGTTTATCTGCCGGTGTTGAAGCAGGGCGGCAGCACCATCTCCGTTGTGAATGGAATTAAAAACGCCGTCAGTCATCTGCTGGACATCCCGGCGCAATTGGTCACCAAGGTTGTTTTCGACCAATCCGTCTTCGTCAAAGACGCGATCCAAAATCTCGTCCTGATCGGCATCATCGGTTTGACGCTCACCGCCGGCCTGATTCTGATGTTCTTCAGCAGTTTGCGCGCGACTTTCGGAGTGCTGCTGTCCGTTCCCTTGTCCGTGCTGGCGGCGTTCATTGCGCTTTCGCTGACTGGCAACACGGTGAATGCCATGATTCTCGGCGGTCTGGCCTTGGCGTTCCCACGATTGATCAACAACTGCGTGGTGGTTCTGGAGAGCATTTTTCGTCATCTGGAAATGGGCGAGTCGCCGGAAGTCGCGGCGGAAAAAGGCGGCAACGAAGTCGCCCTGCCGGTGCTGGCCGCCACGCTCTGCACGGCCGTGGTCTTTTTTCCGGTGACTTTTCTTTACGGTGTCAGCAAATTTCTTTTCAGCGCGCTGGCCATCGCGGTGGTGCTGTCGCTGTTCGCGTCTTACTTTGTCGCCTTGACGGTCGTGCCCTTGTTTTGCGCGAGATATCTGAAGCCGCGACCGGCGGGCGCGGAGACTGCGGCAAAGGAAAAATTATCCGTCGCAAATCGGTTTCAAAACTGGTTCAACCATCTGTATCAACGCTTCCTGCGAGGTTATGAACGGCTGCTGGACTGGTCGCTGGGCCGCCCGCTGGCAACGGTGGTGGTTCTGATGGGATTGTGTTTATTGGGTTTCGGCCTCTATCCGTTCGTCGGCGTCTCCTATTTTCCAAAAACGGATCCGGGGCAGTTCATCATCAATGTCAAGGCGCCCTCCGGCACGCGATTGGAAGAAACTGAAGCGCTGGTGGAGCAGGTGGAGGCGGTCATCAAGGACGAAGTGCCCACGAATGAATTGGACGTGGTGGTTTCAAACATCGGCGTGACGCCGGGATTTTCCTCCATCTACACGAGCAATTCCGCGCAGCACACGGCGACGGTGCAGGTCAGTTTGAAGCCGGGCCATCGCCTCAGCAGCTTTGATTATATGCGGCGGATTCGGCGGCGGATTCGGAAATCCCTGCCGCAATTGAGCGTGTATTTTCAGTCCGGCGGATTGGTGGATGCCATCATCAATCTCGGATTCCCCGCGCCCATTGACATTCAGATCAGCGGCTCCAATCTGGAACAGGCGCATCAGACTGCGATGGAACTGGCCCGCCAGGCGCGGACGCTGCCGGGCGTCAGCGACGTGCTGGTGCCGCAGGACATTGATTATCCCGCGTTGCAGTTGAACGTGGACCGGCTGCATGCCGGCGAACTCGGACTGACTTCCAAAGAAGTTGTCCAGAACGTCATCACCGCCCTGACTTCGGACATGATGATCGCGCCCAGTTATTGGGTGGATCCAAAAAGTGGCAACGATTATTTGCTGACGGTTCAATATCCTGAAAA
>DMQW01000477.1:492-847 GCA_003455565.1 Limisphaerales bacterium | reverse complement strand
CTGACGGTTCAATATCCTGAAAATTATGTAAAGAATCTGGCGGACTTGGGAGCCATTCCGCTGCGCGGGATTGGTCACCAACAAACGACGCGGCTCGATGCCATGAGCGAACTCCATCACATGAGTTCACCCACCGAAGTGGACCATTATCAATTGCGCCGCATCATTGATGTCTATGTCGCGCCTTCCGGCGAAGATTTGAAGGAAGTAACCCGGTCGGTCGAGCAGATCATCGCCAAAACCAAACTGCCGCCCGGCCTTCACATTGACCTGCGCGGCGTCGTGCAGGGAATGCGGGTGGCCTTTCGAACTTTCGAACTGGGATTGATTCTGGCCATAGTCCTCGTCTATCTCA
>DMQW01000477.1:0-207 GCA_003455565.1 Limisphaerales bacterium | reverse complement strand
GGCCATAGTCCTCGTCTATCTCATCCTGCTCGCGCAATTCAAATCTTTCATTGATCCGCTGCTAATTTTATTGGCCGTGCCTGCGGGCTTGGCCGGCGTGCTGGTGATTTTGTTTCTGACCAACACGACCCTTAACGTAATGTCGCTGATGGGAGTGGTAATGGTGGTCGGCATCGTTGTATCAAACAGCATTCTTATCCTTGAATT
>DMQW01000380.1 GCA_003455565.1 Limisphaerales bacterium | reverse complement strand
TTGCGTCCGTTGAAAACAAACGGCTCCACTTTTTTGGCCGGCTCGAAGTAACGGTCTTCGTCGAAAACATCGTAAGTCGGCAGCAAACTTTTGGTCGTGCGCCAGATGATTTTTCCATTCTGCAAAACGGCGGCGGAATTTTTCAGCGCGCGTCCGGGCGGCTCGGAATTTTTGTCCACGAAGCCGACGCACAACGGAACCGCGCCGGTTTGCGCGGCGGTTTCGGCAAGTGAGGCCAGGTTTGCGTCAATGAAATCGGGGCGCTGGAGCAGGTCGCGCGGCGGGTAGCCGCAGAGGAAAAGTTCGGGTGCGAGGATAAATTCCGCGCCGCGCGCGACGGCCTGCGCGTAGGCGGACAGCAGTTTTTCGCGGTTGGCCGCGAAATCGCCGATGGTCGGATTGAGCTGGAGCAGGCCGATTTTCAACGGCGTCAGGTTAATTGCCGTGCGCGATTCCGCAATGAATTTGCGCGCTCAGTCTCAATCGCGCGTTCATCGTTTGTCGCAGGAAATCTATGGATTCGATCGGATGCCAACCAGATGACGAATGGCGGTAATGCGTTCCGTGGCCAATTTTTCAAACGTGAACTCGCGCGCACGGACGAGTCCGGCTGTGCGCAAGCGATTGATCAGAGTATCGTCGGCGATCAGTTTTTGCAGCGCCAGGGCCACGGCGGCGGGATCGTGATAGTTGATGATGAGGGCGTGGCCGTCGGTGACTTCGTGCATGATGGGGATGTCGTTGACAACGCATGGCGTGCCACAGGCCATCGCTTCAATGACGCAACGTCCGAAAGTTTCCTCGCGGCTGGCCAGACAGAAGGCGCTCGCATGGCGATAGAGAGGCGCGAGCATGGAATCGTCAACCCAGCCCGGAAATTGAACGTCCTTTTCGATGCCCAGAGTTCTGGCTTTTGACCGGGCAGCGTCAAGACCGTTGAGCCAGTTGCCGCCAACCATGACCAAGGGATGCCGCCGCCGCGTTTCCGGCTGGAGGCGGGCGTATCCGGCAATCAGGAGTTCCGCCTGTTTGTAAGGATAAAAATTTGAAAGCCACAGAAAGTAACCCGGTTCCAAACCAAATTTCTCTTTAAGCCGGGCGGATTCGTCCCTGGCCGGGATGGGTTGAAAAATTTCGTGTTGCAGACCCTCGTAGCTGGTGATCATGCGATCACGAAATCCTGGATAGAGAGACAACACCTGATCCGCCGTCCACCGGGAATTTGTGATGACCAGATCGGCCCGAGGCCAATTATATTTAATCATCGAATTTCGATAGATCTGGCGCAGAAATCCAAGACGATTGCGCTTGTCCAAAGTTTGCAGGGACAACACATGCAGGACGGTGGGCAGGCATTTGCGGGTGGGCACAAACCCCACGGTCAACAAAGCCTGCGCGCCCCGTTTGCGGGCCGCGAGCGGCACACGAAAATGATCGGCGAACAGACGGCGATTCAACCGGTCATTGGCTGGAAAATCGCGCACCACTTCGACGCGCGGGTCAATCACGTCCCAATTTTGGTTCGGCCCGGCGAAAATCACCCACGACACATCCGGGAAAAGGTCAAGCGACCGCGAAACCAATTCATGAAACAGCGTGCTCAACCCGGTTTTGCGCGACGGGTTTTCGGCCAGAATCGTGAGGGCCAGTTTCAAGGTCACGGGCGGCACCATCGCAATCCCAAATTCAGGCTTGAGCCGCGCGGGTTCCGGGCTTGCCACCCGGCGAAGGCACCCGGCAAGCTGCATGACAAAATCCGCGCGGTTGTCGGCGAGCATCACAATCCGCAACGGCAAGAGTTTCTCGGCGTCGCGGCGGTTGAAATCCGACGGCACAATGCTCAAGCTTGCGTTTTTCATCAGCCGATAGGTAAAGCTGCGGGTGCGGATTTGAACGGAAGTTTCGAGCCATTTTGCCAAGCCGGCGTGGTGCCAGTGAAAGATGATTTTTTGGAAAAATGGACGGCAGACAAACATGACCAGCCAATCGCGATAAAGCGCGGCGCGATTGCCGGACGCGGGCACGTAATAAAAAATTTTCACGCCGTGGCGAAAGCGGCACCAAATCGCCTGCAGGCAAAAAAACAGAATCAGAAAAACTTTCCCGCCGCGATCTGCGCCGATGTCCTCGAGGCTTTTGGAAAAGCGCGCGTTGACGTGGTAGCATTCGATGCCAAAACGGCCGGGCGATTTTTGCCCCGGCTTCCGGCAATCGCCGCCGAAGCTGTTGAGCATGGACTGCACGGCGCAACTCTGGCCGTGAGGCGGCGGCGGCGTGTGGGCAAAGACAAGCAGCTTCATGTGCCGCAAAATTTGGGCGAAAGTGCGCGGCGAAGGAAGGATTTTCGTGCGCAGATTGGGAACATCCAACACCGAACAACCAACATCGAACACCGAGCAACCAACATCCAACATCCAACATCCAATTGCTTCGCCTGCCACCAGCCATTGGATGTTCGGCGTTGGATGTTCGATGTTTCTTTCAGGAACAAAGCCCGCTTCGGCTGGTATTTTATTCTTCAATGATTATCCTGCCGCTGAATTTAATGGCCAGCCAACGCGTCAATGTTCTCGGGGTCGGCATCAGCGTCCTCAATCTGCGGACGGCGCTGGACGCCATCGCCGACGCGGTGCGGGCGCGGCGCAAAGGTTACATCTGCGTGACCGGCGTCCACGGTGTGATGGAGGCGCAGGACGACGCGGCGTTCAAAAAGATTTTGAACGGCGCGTTTCTCTGCACGCCCGACGGGATGCCGATGGTGTGGGCGGGCAAGCTAAACGGTCATCGCGAAATGGCGCGGGTCTACGGCCCGGACCTGATGCTGGATGTCTGCGCGTGGAGTGAAAAAAAATCCTGCCGCCATTTTTTTTACGGCGGCGCGGACGGCGTGGCGGCGCTGCTGGCGGAAAAATTAAAAGCGAAATTTCCAAAACTCGAAGTCGTCGGAACCTTCACGCCGCCATTTCGTCCGCTGAATCCGGAAGAAGCGAAGCAACTACAGGAACAGGTTCGCGCGGCCAAACCGGACATCCTGTGGGTCGGCTTGAGCACGCCGAAGCAGGAAAAGTTCATGGCGGAATTTCTGCCGAAGCTGGACGTGACGCTGATGATCGGCGTGGGCGCGGCGTTTGATTTTCACAGCGGACGGGTCCGGCAGGCGCCGCGCTGGATACAGCGCGGCGGGCTGGAATGGTTTTACCGATTGTGCTGTGAACCGCGCCGGCTGGCGCGGCGCTATCTGAAAAACAATCCGTTGTTCGTGCTGAAAATCGCCGGCCAGCTTTCCGGCTTGAAAAAATACCCGCCGGCCTGAAGCCGGAACCAGCCGGTCCCGCCACGAATTTCTGTCCCGCCGCGAATTTGTTTGAGCAAATCCCATGGTTTTGTTATCTGAAAGCTGGAACAACGCACAAATGAACGGCAATCAAACCAAAACACTCCCGACGGACTGGCGGACGGACACGGTCGCCTGCTGGCGGCGGCTGCCGAACAAAGTTTTTTTCTTCGCGCTGCTGGCGGCGTGGTTGCTGCTATTCCAGTTTTGGGGAAATTCCATCCTGGGTTACGTTCACACGTCGTCCTTGTTCGTGTGGCTGGACGAAGCCTACAACAGCGCGATGTCCGTCGAGGACGCGGGCCATGGCAATTTGATTCCGTTTCTGGTCGTCGGAGTTTTTTGGTGGAAGCGGAAGGAACTGCTGGCGTTGCCGCTGCAAGTCTGGTGGCCGGGAATTTTGATGCTCGTGGCGGCGCTGGGGCTGCACGTCGCGGGCTATCTTGTGCAACAGCCGCTGCTTTCGGTCGTCGCCCTGTTCGCGGGCATTTACGCGTTAATGGGGCTGGCCTGGGGACGCGCCTGGTTGCGGCACAGTGCGTATCCGTTTTTTCTTTTTGTCTTTTCCATCCCGCTCGCGTCACACCTGAATTTCATCCTGTTCCCATTGCGGCTGCTCGTGAGCTGGCTGGTGGAAATGGCGTCGCACCTGCTGGGGATTGACGTCATCCGGCATGGCACGCAGTTGACCGATCCGTCGGGGGCTTACGGTTACGACGTCGCGGCGGCGTGCGGCGGCATGAGAAGTCTGGTCGCCATTTTCCTGCTCGCCACGATTTATGGTTTTGCCACGTTCCGCACGCCGGGGAAAAGAATTTTTCTGATGGCTTTGGCGCTGCCGTTTGCCGTCCTCGGCAACATGCTGCGGCTGTTGCTCATCATCCTCGCGGCGGATCTGGGTGGGCAGGAATGGGGCAATTACATCCACGAAGGCGGTCCATTGGGAATCATCAGCCTGCTGCCTTACGTTCCCGGAATTGCCGGTCTGATTTACGCCGGGCACCGGCTGGAACGGCGCGGGGACAAAAATAAATCCGCCGGCGAGGAGCGCGCATGAAGCATCAAAAATGGCTGGTATTTGTTGTCGCGCTCGGGCTGATGGCCGGCACGGCGGGGGCGCTGACGTGGTTGCGGGCGAACCAGAAACTCGGCCGGCCCGGCATCAAGGCCGTGGCGATTCCCGGCAGTGTGATGATGAAAATTGAACTGCCGGAGCGCGTGCTGGATTTCACCTCCACGAACATGCCGGAGCCGGAGGTCGTTGTGGGCTATCTGCCCAAGGACACGAGTTATGCGGGGCGGCTTTACACCGCGACCAACGGCCTGCAAATCAACAGCACGATCATCCTCATGGGCGCGGACCGCACGAGCATCCACAAGGCGGATTACTGCCTGCCGGGCCAGGGCTGGAGCATCAATGAGAAAACCGTGGTGAACATCCCGGTGGCCGGCCCGCAAAATTATCAACTGCCCGTGGCGAAATGGATTATCGGCAATGCCTACCAGACGCCCGACGGTCAGAAACACGAAGTGAGCGGGCTTTACGTTTTCTGGTTTGTCGCGGACGGCGAGCAGACGGCGGATAATTACCAGCGGATGTGGTGGCTGGGGCGCGACTTATTGCGGACCGGCGTTTTGCAACGCTGGGCTTACGTCTCATTTTTTTCCGTCTGCGCGCCGGGCCAGGAGGAGGCGACGTTTGAACAGATGAAAAAATTGATTGCAGTGACGGTGCCGGAGTTTCAATTTTTGCCGGCATCAGGCAGATGAAAACCGATTCCGATGGTTGCCGGTGAAACAGCCGCCCGTCTAAAAAAACATGTTGCAACGCGACCGCAAGATTCGCACCCAAGTGCATCAGATCACTGACGCGTGCCTTTTCGCCGCGAGCTTCTGGCTGGCCTATGCCTTGCGCGGCAACCAGTCGTTCATCGACTGGCTGGGGCTGGACGCCATCGCGCCGCCGCCGTTTGAGCAGATTAAATGGCTTTATTTTGTCCTGGTGCCCGCCGCGCCGCTGGTGCTGGAGTCCCAGGGATTTTACAACCGGCCGGCAGTGAATTCGCGGGCGACGCTGATCTGGCCGTTGTTGCGCGGTTCCTTGATTGTCACCGTCGGCCTGGTATTGCTGATGTTCTATTTTCGCATACCAGCGCCGCGTGGCGTGTCGTTCATCTTCATTGTTTTCAGTTGCTCACTGGTGTGGTTGAAGGAGGAATTGCTGCTGGCCGCCCTGCATAGCCGCCTGGCCATGGCGCAATACCGACGCCGCGTCATCCTGGCCGGGAACCGGCCGGAAACCGCCCGGCTCCGGCAGTTGATCCAGGCCCACGCGAGTGAAGAAATCGAGATTGTCGGGGAATTCAACCTCGCCGATGCGCCCCTGCCGGAACTGATTGAACTGCTGCACGAACATTCCGTCAGCAGTGTTCTCCTCAGTGCCAAACATGCCAATTTCGAGCGCGTTGAAAGCGTCATCCAGCTTTGCGAGATCGAAGGGGTCGAGGCGTGGCTGGCGGCGGATTTTTTTGCGCCGCAGATTGCGCGGGCCAGCCTGGATGAAATGTTCGGGCAACCGCTGATCGTGTTCCGCTCGGCGCCGGAAACGTCCTGGCAGATGCTGGCGAAACTGACGCTGGATTTCTTCGGCGCCCTGGCCGCCCTCCTCGTGTTTGCGCTGCCGATGCTGGTCATCGCGCTGCTGATCAAGCTCACCTCGCCCGGCCCGGTTTTTTTCCGGCAGCAGCGCTCCGGCCTCAATGGCGCGCCGTTCTCCATCTTCAAATTCCGCACCATGACGACCAATGCCGAGCAGCTCCAGCACGAGCTGGCCGCGATGAACGAGATGACCGGCCCCGTCTTCAAAGTCACCAACGACCCGCGGGTCACGCCGCTCGGCAGAATTCTCCGCAGATACAGCTTTGACGAACTGCCGCAGTTTTTCAACATCCTGCGCGGTGAGATGAGCCTGGTCGGCCCGCGCCCGCTGCCCGTGGACGAGGTCAGGCGTTTCAACGACCTGGCGCACCGCCGCCGTTTGAGCGTGAAGCCCGGCCTCACCTGTCTCTGGCAGGTCAGCGGGCGCAATAAAATCTCCGACTTCAAGGAATGGGTCCGCCTCGACCTTGAATACATTGACAACTGGTCCATCTGGCTCGACCTGCTGATTCTGCTGCGCACCATTCCGGTCGTGCTGCTCGGCACGGGTGCGAAGTGAAGCTGGGGAAATAATTCAATTCAACTTTTGCACCCGGCCCGAATGCTGCGGATCCGCCCGCCACATCGGCCAGGAACTTTTCACCAGTGGCGCGGCATTCGTCAGCGGCTGCAACGCAAACAAATAGCGCCCGTCGTCCACGTAAATGATGCCTTGCGGATTTACGTTCGGGCTGGAGCTAAAGTTGTAACCCGCGCGAAATTCCCACAGATAGGCCCCGTTCGTGCCAAAGGCGCCAAGGTAGAGCCAGGGCGATGAAAAATAAACCTGGCCGTTGGCGGCTGCGGCCGGGGATGTGTCCAAGGGCGCGGGCAGGCCGCTTCGCCAGTGTAATTTCCCGGCGCGGCTGATCGAGATGAAGCTTGAGCCAGCGGCCAGATACAGGTTGCCGTCCTCGTCCAGCGCCGGTGACGAGCCGGTATAGCCGCCCGTGGGCAACCGCCAGAGTTCCGTTCCGTCCGGGCGCAACGCGTAGACGTTCCCGTCGGTGGAACTGAAATAAACCGTGCCGTCCGCGCCGATGGCCGGCGACGATTCAATCTCCGCGCCGGTGGCAAATTTCCACTTCAATTTTCCGTCCGGCGCGAGCGCGTAAAAAATTTTGTCGTGCGAACCGAAATAAATTGTCCCGTCCAGCGCAACGGCCGGCGAGGAAACAATCAGGTTGCTCGTCGCAAATTTCCACTTCAATTTTCCGTCCGGCGCGAGCGCGTAAAAATTTTTATCCCACGAACCAAAATAAACCGTCCCGTCCGGCGCCATCGCCGGCGATGAATCCACCCACGCGCCGGTCGGAAACGTCCACTTCAATTTTCCCGCGGGCGTGAGCGCGTAAAATTTCCAGTCGCGCGAACCAAAATAGATGGTGCCATCGTCGGCCACGGCGGGTGATGATCTGACTTCGCGGCCGGTCTTGAATTTCCATTTCACTTTGCCGTCCGGCGCCACCGCCGCCAGCCAGCCGCCGAAAGTTCCCTGATAAATCGTTCCGTCCGGCGCGAGGGCGGGGGAAGATTCATTTCCGGAATCCGGCAGCCTGACCTTCCAGAGATTGGTCACGGCGGGCGCGGCGGTTTGCGCCATTGTCCCGCTGGCGATCAAACCGCACAGCCCCAGCCCGGCGAACATTTTCAAATTCATCGCCACCAGTAAAACTTCAAATCCGCCCGGCGGCAAATGCAAACCTGCCGTTTTTTCGCCGCCGGGCGAAGTTCCAGCAGAACTTGCGATTGACACCCAACCTTGAAACCTCAAAATGCGGCCACTAAAAATTCATCGTGTCTGATAAAATGAGTTCAAAATCAAAACCACCCACCTCCGTCGTCACCGGTGCCGCCGGTTTTCTTGGCTCGCACCTCACCGACCTGCTCGTGGCGCGCGGCCACAAGGTCATCGGCATTGACAATTTTGTCACCGGCAGCGTGGACAACATCGCGCATCTCGGCGGCAATCCAAATTTCAAATTCATCCAGCAGGACGTGACCGAATTTATTTTTCTCGAAGGCCCGGTGGATTACGTCTGGCACTTCGCCTCGCCCGCCAGCCCGATTGATTATCTCGAACTGCCGATTCAAACGCTGAAAGTCGGCTCGCTCGGCACGCACAAGGCGCTCGGCCTGGCCAAGGAAAAAAAGGCGCGCTTCCTCATCGCCTCCACCTCCGAAATTTACGGCGACCCGCTCATCCATCCGCAGCCCGAGGAATACTGGGGCAACGTCAACACCATCGGCCCGCGCGGCTGTTACGACGAAGCCAAACGCTTTGCCGAGGCGCTGACCATGGCCTATCGCCGCGAACACAAAGTCCAGACACGCATCGTCAGAATCTTCAATACTTACGGCCCGCGCATGAGGATCAACGATGGCCGCGTCGTTCCCGCGTTCATCAGCCAGGCGTTGAAAAATAAACCCGTCACCGTCTTCGGCCAAGGCACACAGACGCGCAGTTTTTGTTACGTCTCCGATTTGATCGAAGGCATTTATCGGCTGATGATGAGCAAATACGATCTGCCCGTGAACATCGGCAACCCGACGGAAATGACCATGCGCCAGTTCGCCGGGCAAATCATCCACGCGACCCATTCCAAGAGCAAAATTATTTTCAAACCGCTGCCGCAGGACGATCCCAAACAGCGCAAGCCCGACATCACCAAGGCGAAAAAAATCCTGAAATGGGAACCCAAGGTGAAACTGGCCGACGGACTCAAAGACACGATTGCGTATTTCCGGACGAAGGTTTGACAGTAGCAGCCGACGTGAGTCGGCTCTGACTTTGCTGCCGGAAGAATGAGCGGACTCACGTCCGCTGCTACAAGAATTAAATGATTTTCCGCGCCCGCCAATTTGAATTCGTCTTTCCGCGCCCGGTGCTCGTCATGGGCATCGTCAACGTCACGCCGGATTCTTTTTCCGACGGCGGAAAATTTCTAGACGCGGACGCCGCCGTCGCGCACGCGCTCGAACTCACCGCTCAAGGCGCAGACATTTTGGACATCGGCGGTGAATCTACGCGGCCCAATGCCGAACCGGTCAGCGAACAAGAAGAACTCCGCCGTGTGATTCCTGTCATTCAAAAGCTCGCAAAAGTTTTTGCCGACACTGGTGGGGCCGCGCTGCCGCGCGGCCCGGCTGACCCGCAGGTCAGCCCTACCACGCTTTCCATCGCTCTCTCGATTGACACGATGAAACCTGCCGTCGCCCGCGCCGCGCTCGCGGCGGGCGCGAGCATCGTCAATGATGTCGCGGCCAATCGCAGTGACGACGCGATGTGGAAAGTTGTCTCCGAATTTCGCGCGGGCTACATTTGCATGCACGCGCAAGGCTCGCCGACGACGATGCAAAAAAATCCAGCTTACAAAAATGTCGTCCGCGAGGTCGGGGAGTTTTTCCGTGAGCGTCTGAAAAAATTAAACGCCGCTGGCGTCGCCGCTGACCAGATTGCATTCGATCCCGGCATCGGTTTCGGCAAGACGCTGGAACATAATTTGCAGTTGCTCGCGGGCTTGCGGAGTTTTACAAATTTACAACGTCCGTTGCTGCTCGGCGTCTCGCGGAAGTCGTTCATCGGAAAATTATCTGGCGCGGAGGTGGAAAATCGGTTGCCCGCGTCGCTCGCTTGCGCGACTCTGGCGGTGGCCGGCGGCGTGCAAATCATCCGCACCCACGACGTGGCGGAAACAATTCAAGCGGTGCGGATGGCGGAAGCGATTTTACAAAAAACAAATGTGGACTGACCTCGAAAACGGCTGGCGGCCCGCGCTGGAGATTTTAATCCTCGCGGTGCTGATCTATTTCGTTTTCAAGTTCGTGCGCGGCACACGCGGCTGGCCGGTGGTCATCGGGTTCGTCGTCGTGCTGCTGACGTTGTTTCTGGTGACGACGATTCTGGATTTGAAAGTTTTGCGGTGGATGCTCGGCAGCGCGTCGGTGTTCATCGTGTTTGGCGCGCTGGTGATTTTCCAGCCGGAACTGCGCCGCATGCTGGGCGAACTCGGCAATCTCCCGCTCTTTGCCAGCACGAGCGAACAACGTGAAAGCATTGAAATCATTATTCAAACTTGCGAGCGGCTGGCGGATGTGAAAATCGGCGCGCTCATCGCCATTGAACAATCCATCCAATTGCAGGAAGCGGTCGAGGCCGGCATCAAGGTGGATTGCGATGTGACGGCGGAAATGCTCGAGGCCATTTTCTTTCCGAACAACGCGATTCACGACGGTGGCGTCATCATCAAGGGCGACCGCATCGCTTATGCCGCGTGTATTTTTCCGCTGACGCAACGGACGGATTTGAACAAGTCGCTCGGCACGCGGCATCGCGCGGCGATTGGTTTGAGCGAGGAGACGGACGCGGTCGTCGTCGTCGTGTCCGAGGAAACCGGCATGGTTTCGCACGCCTACAAAGGCCAGCTCGTGCGCGGCGTTTCGCTTGAGGAACTGCGCGCGTTCCTGTCGCTGGTGATTTTGCAGCCGGCGCGTCCGAACAATTTTTTCCACTGGCTGCGTTCAAAATTCGGCGAACGCAACCATGCCGCCGTCCCGGCGGTCATCACCAAACACGAACCGCACCCGGTGGCGAAACCCAACGGCAAATAAATTTTCACGATGCTGCGCGATTTATTCATCAAAGATTGGGGCTGGAAATTGTTCTCGCTGCTTTTGGCGGTGGGCATCTGGCTGACCGTTCACAAAATTGAAGAACCTAAAAATTCCGAGGCCACTGCGGCGGGCAGCCCGGTCACCTACCACAATTTGACGGTATCCATCGTTTCCCGGACGGCGGATGTGCATCTTTACCGGGCCATTCCCAACACGGTCTCGGTCACCGTCAGCGGCCCGCCCGAGGTCATCGCGGTTTTGCAGGCCAACGAAATCCGGGCGACGGTGGATCTCACCGAAGACGATTCCGTCCATGATTTGAAACGGCGCGTGGATGTTTCCGTCCCGCCCGGGGTGAAACTGGTCAACATTGACCCGCCCCGGGTCGGTGTCATCATTCCGCCAACCTCGGCCAAATAATAATGACTGCTCCAAAAAAAATCTTCGGCACGGACGGCGTGCGCGGCACGGCGAACGTCGAGCCGGTCACCGCTGAAACCGCCTTGAAACTTGGCCGCGCCGCCGCGCACGTTTTCAAAAATCTGGAATTGCAGGCGCGCGGTCGCGGCAAACATAAAATTGTCATCGGCAAGGATACGCGGCTTTCCGGCTACATGCTGGAGAACGCCATTTCGTCCGGCATCCTTTCGATGGGCGTGGACGTGCTGTTCATCGGGCCGCTGCCCACGCCCGGCGTCGCCTATGTCACGCGGAGTTTGCGCGCCGACGCCGGCATCGTCATCACCGCGTCGCACAATCCCTACGCGGACAACGGCATTAAATTTTTCCGCGCCGACGGCTACAAGCTCGACGACAAAATTGAAGATAAAATTGAAGATCTGGTTTTTAGCGGCGAGATCGAAAACATCCGCCCGACGGCAGGTGAAATCGGCAAGGCCGTGCGCATTGACGATGCGTTGGGGCGTTACATTGAATTCGCCAAATCGAGTTTTCCGCGCGGCATGACGTTGGAGGGAATTCGAGTTGTTGTGGATTGCGGCCACGGCGCGGCTTACAAATCCACGCCGTGCGTCCTGCGCGAACTCGGCGCCGAAGCCATCGTCTTCGGAAATCAGCCCGACGGAAAAAACATCAACGAAAATTGTGGCTCGATGTTTCCCGAAACGCTTTGCGCCAAAGTTGTCGAACACAAGGCGCATTTGGGAATCGCGCACGACGGCGATGCCGACCGCGTTTTACTTTGTGACGAAAAGGGAAAATTGATTGACGGCGACGACATCATGGCGATTTGTGCGCTGGAGATGCTCGCGAAAAATACTCTCGCCAAAAAAACGCTCGTCGCCACCGTGATGAGCAATGCCGGGCTTGAAGCCGCCATCACCAAGGCCGGCGGCAAAATGCTGCGCACCGCCGTGGGCGACAAGAACGTGATTGATGAGATGTTGCACCACGGCTTCAACTTCGGCGGCGAGCAGAGTGGCCACTTGATTTTCCGTGACTGCGGCACAACCGGCGACGGCTTGGTGGCCGCGCTGCAAATTTTGCGGATCATGAAGGCGAAGGATACGCCGCTCTCCCAGTTCGCAAAATGCTGGACGCGTTTCCCGCAGCTCGTGACGAACGTGCAAGTGCGCGAGAAAAAACCGTTCGAGCAACTTGACGGCGTGATGAAACTCGTCGCGCAGGCCGAAACGGAATTGAAAGCCGCTGGTGGCCGCGTGCTGCTGCGCTATTCCGGCACGGAACCCAAAGTGCGCCTGCTCGTGGAAGGCCGCGACGCGAAATCGCTGGCCGCGTGGTCGAAAAAAATCTGCGGCGCGATTGAGAAGCAGATTGGTGTCTAATTTCCTGTAGGAGTCGAGGTGACGAGACTCTAAAAATCAGCGTCTTCTTGCGTCGCCTCCTACTGAATCAATAGAATCTCCGGGCGAAACTGGCCGATATTCACACTTGGCAATCTTTTGTCGAGCGAGCCGGGAGCCATTTTTTCCGAGCCGACGTGTCCGTCGCAAAAAATCACATTTGCTTGTTGTGCGTGGCGAAAATGTCCGTTCGGCAGGTCGTTGAGGCATACATAATAATTTTCTTCGAACAGAGGATTTGTTAGCGACGCCGGTCGTTCAGTCGTGTTGACCTGCGCGGCATCGGCGAACAACGCAGTTTCGGCAGGTCGGAAGATTCTATTCACGTTAACAAAGGGTTGCGCAGGGTATTGTGGCGAAAGGTAACTATTGTAGCCATAGCTGAAAATGACATTCGTGCCTTTCGGTTTGAACAGCGGCGAATTCCATGCGGGTGAAGGACAGAGCCGCACGTCGCTGCCGTGCAGATATGGAAACAGAACGCCGGTGGAAAGATCAAAGACACGTTGGCCCTCGTCGCCGCTGGCGAGCCAGCCAAACCACCATTGCTGTCCGGTGCCGGTCGGCGATTCGCAGCGTTTGAAAAAACAACCCGCGTTGTCGTCGAGATAAATTTCCGTGACGATTCCAAGCTGGCGCAAATTGCTTTCACACGCGGCGCGTTGCGCGGACAATTTTCCCTTCGCCAAAACGGGCAGCAGCATGGCGGCAAGAATCGCAATGATGGCGACGCTGACAAGCAGTTCAATGAGCGTGAACGCGGGACAATTTTGAGTTTTAAGTTTTGAGTTTTGAATTGGCAACCGTTCGCGCTGAAATTTTTCCACGCAGTTCCGGCAGATGCAGGCGCGGTTTTTGAAATTTTCCGGCACGCGCGTGAGGAGTTCACCGGGAATTTCCTCGCGCGCGCACCAGCACGGGCCTTTGTGCGCGGCGGGCGAAGCGAGCTGGCACTCGTTCGCGTCGCCGCACAGCGGGCAGGAATTTGGATTGGGAAATCCGTTCACGGCAAATCGGCGCGGACGCGATAAAAGGATTTGTCCGCAGGCAAATTGGTGGCCTGCAAAATTAAATTCGTTCCGTTGCCCAATAAAGCCGGCGCGGCGACGGACCAAGTGTTCAAATCAGCGGATTGTTCGAGCGTGTAAAGCCAGTTGGTATCGCTGGAAAATTGAATTGTTCCGGCGGCAATTGTTTTCACCAAGTCAATCGGCAGCGGCGAGGCGAAGGCGAGATTGTCCACCGTGCCGTGCGCCAGCAGCGAGTCGCCGTAAATGTCATCGGTCGTCGTGTAGTTGTTGATGGAAAGGGTGTCGAGACGAAAATCGTTTGCGCCGTAAGCGGCGATGCTAGGCAGCGAAGTGAAAATTTGTCCGTTGGTAAAAACCTGCCCGCTGATACTGGACGCCCCGGCTTGATGCGTGAGAACAACGCGATAAATCATGCCATTTGCGAGCGGACGGCTGGCATCAAAGGCAAAATAAAAATTGGAATTGGTGTCAATCAGCGTGGCGTCAATGGACGGGCCATAACTTAGCGGGCCGTCAGGAAAATAATCGAATTCAAACAGATTGGGCGAATTGCCGTTCGCGCGGGAAAAATTGGTGCTGGTGGCGTCGGCGAAATTGCAAAGGCCGACGGCAAGTTGAAAATAGTTTTTCGCGTTGACATCGGTGAGGTTCAAATCAAACAGGACGCAGAAGCTGTCGGCCTTGGTGAATGTTGTGCCGAGCGGATGGTAAAAATAGCTGTTGGTCTGCGACGAATCCCAAGTGACGGCGAGATTCTGGTTCGCGGAATCCCACTGGAACAGATTGGTGTCGCCGAAAATCTGCCAGCCGTGTTGCAACGGGTTGGTGGAAAAATTTTCGGTGATGGTGGCGGCAAACGCGGACGCGGCGGACAGGACGAACAGGCTGGCAATGGCCAGCGAACGGATTTTCATTTGGCTGATCTTTCATTTTTGCTCCGCGAATAAAAATTCACGGAACGGTTTTAGTTGAGAGACCAGCGCGAAATCTGAAAATAAAAAACCTCCAGACTTCGCAAACGAGGAATGGAGGAAATTCGACGAGCCGCCCAAAAAACAGTTTGGGCGGACTGGCCTCATCCTTCTCTTTGCGGAGAAGCTGCTGCGAAGGAAGTTGAGAGTTGAGAGTGTTTGAGTTGAGCGGGGGAAAAGCGCACAGCGCATTTGTTCCCGGCTCTCAACTCTCAACTTTCAACCATCAACTGTCTTCCACAGCGACGAGTGCAATCAAACCGGTATCCTGACTTCAGCCTCAAACCTCACTCCCACCTTCCCGATTCCGCAGAGCGGAACCAGTGGCATTGGGAATTTGTAGCCGTTACAGTGGCGCAACCGTCCCGGATTCACACCGGGTTCCCTGACATTTGACTGCGATGTTGGCGGAAACTGTTCCGCCGGTTTCAAAGAACGGTTCCTTTTTACGCCGAATAAAAAAAAATCCAAGCAAAATTTTCTGCGCGCGTAAAACTTGCGCCGAAACGCCAGCATTAACATAATGTCCCTCCAAATTTATTATGAACAAAACTCCCATTCGCGTGGCGATTACCGGCGCGGCCGGTCAAATCGGTTATTCACTTCTCTTCCGCATTGCTTCCGGCGCGGCCTTCGGCCCGGATCAACCGGTCATCCTCCACCTCATCGAAATCCCTGACGAAAAAGCCCTGGCCGCGCTCGGCGGCGTTTGCATGGAACTCGACGATTGCGCGTTCCCGCTGCTCAAAGGCCTCGTGCCGACCTCGAACCTCGAC
>DMQW01000290.1:4999-5653 GCA_003455565.1 Limisphaerales bacterium | reverse complement strand
AAGAACTGGTCAAGCTGATGATCGGCCGGAGCTGGCAGAAAATGTTTCCCGATCACATTGACCGGGCAGCCGGGCCGGAACGTTTGCGGGTGGAAAATTTTTCTTCGCCGGGAAAGTTTCAGCACATCAATTTTTCGATCCGCTCCGGCGAAGTGCTGGGCGTGGCCGGGTTGGTTGGCTCGGGCCGCAGCGAAGTTGCGCTGGGAATTTTTGGCCTCGACCTGAAAACTTCCGGGCGTGTTTTGGTGGATGGAAAGGAGTCGTGCCCGCGTTCTCCGCGTGACGCCATGAAGCTGGGCATCGGTCTGGTTAGTGAGGATCGCAAAGGTCAGGGTTTGGTTCTGGGCATGGAGTGCGGCGAAAACATCACGCTGTCCTCTTTGGATCGCGTCAGTCGTTGCGGAGTGATCCGGCAAGGCAATGAAAGAGGAATCATTGCGAAATTTTTTGAAAAACTTCGCGTCAAGGCTGCCTCGCCGCAAGTTTTCGCGCAGACGCTCTCCGGCGGCAACCAGCAAAAGCTGGTGTTGGCAAAATGGCTGGCGCGCGAAAGCCGGATTTTGATTTTGGATGAACCGACGAGAGGCGTTGATGTGAATGCAAAGCAGGAAATATATCACCTGATAGGTGAGTGCGCCAAGCAAGGTATAGCAA
>DMQW01000290.1:0-4891 GCA_003455565.1 Limisphaerales bacterium | reverse complement strand
AGTTGAAATACACAAGCTCATTGATGAACTGGCGGCAGCGGGCTGCGCTATTTTGATGATTTCTTCGGAGTTGCCGGAGGTTCTCAATCTCAGCACACGGGTTATCGTCATGCGTAACGGGCGGCTCGCCGGGGAGTTGAATCGCGCGGAGGCGACGGCCGAGCGTGTGTTGAAATTGATGACCGGCTGCGGCGAGGAAAAGGAATTACGTCCTCAAATTTTATCTGATTTGGCGGTGCCCTGATTATGCCACCTGAACAACCCATTGCCGCTGGTGCGGAACCCGTCGCCCGAACTGAACGTATGTCCAGTTTCAAGCGTTCCAGATTCAAGGAGACTGGCCTGGTTGGTGTGTTGCTGGCGCTGGGATTGTTCCTTTCAGTTTTTGGCGGTTCTTTGCAGGTCACGAATCGGGATACGGGAAACGTCGTCAGGGTGAACAAGTTCATGCGCGCGGACAATCTCGACAAACTCGCCAAGAACACTTCGTTCTTCGCGATCATGGCGGTGGGCGCAACATTTGTGATCATCACCGGCGGCATTGATTTGTCCGTCGGTGCGGTCTATTGCCTCGCGGCGGTTTGCGGCGCGATGTTTCTGACCCGGTTTGGCCCGCATGGAATCGGGGCCGGGACATCGCCATTCTTGGTGGTTCCGGGCGCGGTATTGGTGTGTCTCGGAACGGGTGCCTTATGTGGTTTTATTAATGGCATCGGTGTCGTTGGCCTGAGGGTGCATCCATTTGTGATCACCTTGGGAACGATGGCCATCTATCGGGGCATTGCGTTTGTGATGACCAAGGCACAAGCTTTCACGGATTTTCCGGTTCAATTCACCGACGGATTTATTCGCCGGGAAATCATCGTCCAAGGTGCCAGTCTTTATCCAGTGCCGCTGGCCATCATGATTGGCGTGACGGCATTTGCCTGGTGGTTTCTCAAACACTCAGTGACGGGTCGTCAGATTTTCGCCGTGGGCGGCAATGAACAGGCTTCGTTGTTCAGCGGCCTACCGGTCAACTGGGTCAGGGTGAAGGTCTATACTTTCAGCGGCCTCGCGGCTGGGATTGCGGCGATGATCATGCTCGGCTACTACGGCTCCGCTTCTTCGGATGCGGGCAAGGGTTACGAGTTGGATGTCATCGCGGCGGCGGTGGTCGGTGGAGCAAGTTTGATTGGAGGCCGTGGCACCGCTTTGGGCGCACTGCTGGGCGCACTCATCATTCAAGTCATCAACAACGGCATTATCATTCTCAACATCGATCAGAACTACAGCCAGATCATCATCGGCGCGGTGATCGTGCTGGCCGTGCTGCTGGATCGAATCAATAACACAATGCGGGAAAAGCGCATGACGCGCGCGGCTCAGGCCGCGAAATAGCCTCGCGGAATATTTTAAGAAAACACAACAAAAACAAACACCATGAACATCCCTCAAATCATCACTCGGACGGCACTGACGCTGTCGGCAATCTTGATTGTGGCCGGCTGCGACCAGAAAAAAAGCGACGTGACACCGTCGTCGACGAGCCCCGTTTCGAAGAAAACCGAATACACCTTCGCCTTGGTGGCCAAGAGCCAGTCGAATCCCGTTTTTCAGGCTGCCCGCGTCGGCGCGGAAGACGCAGCGGCTGAGGTGGGCAAAAAACTTGGAGTGAAAATCAATGTGCTTTGGCGCACCCCAAACGAAGACGACGCGCAAAAACAAGTTGAAAACATCGAGCAGTTGGTGTTGCAAGGTGTGGATGGCATCAGCGTCAGTTGCTCCGTGGCCGAGACGCTGGCACCTGCGATCAACCGTGCCGTGAACCAAGGCGTCGCGGTAATGTGTTTCGACAGTGATGCGCCAGGCAGTAAACGCTTTTGCTATCACGGCACGGACGACATCGAGTGTGGGCATATCATTATGCGCGAACTCGCAGCCGTGCTAGGGCCGGGCAAACACGTCGTCGCTATCCCTGGCGGAAATCAAAACGCGCGCAACATTCAAAACCGCATAAAGGGCGCAGTGGATGAAGCCACGAATTATCCCAACATTTCGGTTCGCGGCGTTTATTATAGCAAGGAAGTCCCGCAGGATGCGGCGGCCAAGATCGAGGAAGTGCAGACGGCCAATCCGGACATTGACGGTTGGGCGATGATCGGCTCGTGGAGCTTGTTTACCGACGCATTGCTGAAATGGGAGCCGGGCAAGGTCAAGATCGTGGCGATGGATGCATTGCCGGCCGAATTACCCTATCTGACCAAAGGCGTCGTCCAGAAACTTTACGCCCAGCAGACCTACCGTTGGGGCGTGCGTTCGGTGGAGTTGCTGGCCGACAAAGTCATCCTTGGAAAAAATCCGGCGAACGTGATGGATTATTCGGAGCTGCCTCCGGTTACGAAGGACGACGTGCAGCAATACGAACAAAACTGGAAAAAATGGTTGCGCCAATAACAATCCAGTCCGTTTTACTTTCATTTCAAATGCTCACCGGCGTTGTGTTTGACATCAAGGAATTTGCTGTGCATGACGGGCCAGGTCTGCGGGTGACTGTTTTCTTGAAAGGCTGTCCGTTGCGCTGTTCTTGGTGCCATAATCCTGAAGGCCAGTCGCCAGAACCGCAGGTTCTGCGGGGAAGCGCCGGAGAGCGTTTGGCGGGGGTGTCTTTCACTTCTCAGGAATTGGCCGATCGCCTCAACAGTCTGGCTGCTTTGCTGCGTGTGGGTGAAGGCGGCGTGACCTTTTCGGGTGGCGAACCTTTGGCTCAAGCGGACTTTGTTGCGGAGGTGATTGATCAATTGGATCATCCCCATGTTTTGCTGGATACCTCTGGTTATGCCGATGTGGGCAGCTTCCGCAAGGTCGCCGCCAAATCACAATTGGTTTACTTTGACTTGAAGCTCATTGATTCCGTCGCGCATCAGATACATACCGGTGTGGACAATCAGCCTATTTTGCGGAACCTCCGCGTCTTGAATGAACTTGGCGTTCCATTTGTCATTCGCGTGCCGTTAATTCCCGAAGTGACAGATACCGAGGCAAATTTGTCCGCGATTGTCCGGACGGTCGCGGGAATGCCCGGTTTGCAGAGGATAGATTTGCTTCCTTACAACAAAGCTGCCGGTGCCAAATATGCCGCTTGTGGCATGGTTTTCCAGCCGACTTTTGATGAATCCGAGAAGTTAAACATCAACTTGTCCTGTTTTAAATCCGCAGGTCTGAAGGTGAGGGTCGTATGAATAACGTCCTTAACGAGTCCATCACCAATCTAAGGTTCAAAACTCCAACTACGGTTTTTGACAGGGTGGGATTTAACAACCATTCAGGAGCCCGAAGCAAGTTTGAATTGGAACCGCGGTTGGTGGAAATGAAGCGGGCATTGCGGGACGGGCATTACAAGCAATATCGCACTTCGGCGGAGGTGGATTTGCTCGCTGAATGCGACGCCGAGCAGCTCTCCTGGCCGCAGCGGGCCGCGCGTTTGATCCGGCGCATGTGCGAGGCTCAGGAAGTTGTCATTCCCCCGGAGGAGAGAATCGTCTTTACACGCACGACAGGAAAAATTCCGCCTGTTTACCGCGAATCCCAACAGCGGGACCTGACCTCCGGCTACGCATTGCACGAACTGGGGCCGATCAGCAACATTTGCGCGGACTGGGAAATGGTTCTTTCGCAAGGCCTGTTAAGCCGGCGCAAAGTTGCGCTCTCATCCCGCGAAAGACTGAAAGATGATCCGAAGGCAGTCGAATTTCTGGACTGCGCAATAGAGACGATCAATGCGGTGTTGGATTTGGCCTGTCGTTATGCGGAGGAGGCTTCTCGAAATCAGCGCCATGATCTTGCTAAAATTCTCTACCGCGTGCCGGCGCAACCCGCAAGCAACTTTCATGAAGCGCTGCAAGCACTGCGCCTGTGCCATGCCGTTTTATGGTTAGGGGGACATTATCACTGCGGGCTGGGACGATTTGACCAATACATGTGGCCGTATCTAAAAAAGGACTTGGATTTAGGCCGAATCGATACAAATGTTGCCGACCAACTGCTGGCTGAGTTTTTCCTGTCTTTGAACAAGGACAGTGATTTGTATCCCGGCATCCAACAAGGCGATAATGGACAATCGCTCATGCTCGGCGGAGTGAAACGCGACGGTTCCAGCGGAGTGAATGAATTGACCTATAGGGTGCTACGAGTGGCGCGCGGCGCGGGGATGATTGATCCAAAAATAAATCTGCGTGTCACGAAACACACCGGCCTTGACCTCTTGGAACTGGCGGCGGAATTAACCCAAATCGGCTTGGGATTTCCACAATATTCAAATGACGACGTGGTTATTCCAGGGTTGGTCGCGCATGGCTACGATCTTGAGGATGCCCGTGACTATTCTGTGGCGGCTTGCTGGGAATTCCTAATCCCTGGCCGGGGAATGGAAGTTGTAAACATCGGCGCAGTTTCAATGCCTGCGGCCGTTGATACGGCTATCCGTTCCGGATTGGCAGCCGGCGATTGCTTCGAGAAAATACTGGACCGAGTCAATGTGAATCTGCGTTCGCAAGTCGCAAAATTGGCGGAGCGCTCCGCTCGTCTGCTTCTCCCGCCGGCTCCCTATTATAGCGTGCTGATGAACGGCTGCCTGGAGCGCGGCTGTGACCTGTCACACGGGCTTAAGTATAATAACTTCGGCATTCACGGTGCCTGTTCTTCCAATGCTGCGGACGCATTGGCAGCGGTGAAAACGCTTGTTTTTGAAGAGCGTAGCCTGTCTGCCCAACGCCTGTTGGATGCGCTGGACACAAACTTCGAGCAGGACGAAGTGCTCCGGAGAAAGCTCTTCGATGAAGCACCCAAGGTTGGTAATGACGATGCGCGTGCTGATGCCATGCTCGTTAAAATATTCGATCTTTTTGCGGAC
>DMQW01000287.1:4028-4321 GCA_003455565.1 Limisphaerales bacterium | reverse complement strand
CTTGCGCTGGCCGCGTCAGGCGAAAGCGTCGTCGCGCCGGGCGCCAAACTCGCCAAACTCGCCGGCGGGTTTCTCTTCACCGAAGGCCCGACGTGTGACCGCGCTGGCAACCTGTTTTTCGTTGACCAGCCGAACGACCGCATCATGGAATGGAGCGCGGACGGAAAACTCTCCACGTTTCTCCAGCCGTCCGGCCACGCCAACGGAATGGGCTTCGACGCGAAAGGTGATTTGATCGCCTGCGCTGACGAGCACAACGAACTGTGGTCAATCGCGCCCGATAAAAAAGTGAC
>DMQW01000287.1:3612-3733 GCA_003455565.1 Limisphaerales bacterium | reverse complement strand
GAAAGATTTTCAGGGCAAATATCTCAACGGGCCGAACGATGTCTGGATTGCGCCAAATGGCGCGATGTATCTCACCGACCCGTTTTACCGGCGCAAATGGTGGGATCACACGATGATGGCG
>DMQW01000287.1:0-3306 GCA_003455565.1 Limisphaerales bacterium | reverse complement strand
CCGAATGGCATCACCGGCACGCCGGACGGCAAAAAACTTTTCGTCTCGGACATCCGCGCCGCACAGACGTGGCGCTACGACCTCCAGCCCGACGGCTCGCTGACGAACAAAACTTTTTTCTGCGCGCTCGGCTCGGACGGCATGACGATTGATAAGAAAGGAAATGTTTATCTCACGGGCAAGGGCGTGACCGTCTTCGACAAAACCGGGAAACAGATTGATCACATTGACGTGCCGGAAAAATGGTCGGCCAACGTCTGTTTCGGCGGCAAAAACCGCAAAACTCTTTTCATCACGGCCACGGAATCGCTTTACTCAATCCAACTGCGCGTCAAAGGTGCGAACGCGGCGAAGTGACGCGGTTCATGGCACGCCTTGATCTTCTGCGGAGACTGGTCCACCGCGCGACCGTTTTAGATGGGACAAAAGAAGGAACAAGTAAATCGGTGCGAAGAGCGGATTGATTGCCAACGTCATCAGGAAAAAACCGGTTGCAATCAGCCGACGGTTCCGAAAGCGACAGGTCACGCCGTTCCGGAACACTTCACCTTCGGAGAAAACTTGAACATAAGGCATCAGATTGTTGTAGGGGCCGACTGCACGCCCGCAATGGCTGCAAAACCATGCGCCTGGCGGTTGCGGGGTGGAGCAATGATGGCAAACCTCCTGCGTCTCCGGCTCCTGCAATTTCTGTTCGAACTCGGCATCCCACGGATCCGGGGTGGTTGGCGCGTCACGAACCCAGCCGACCAGCCGCCACAGACCGACCAGAACCAAACCGCCAATGGCAATTTGGGCGACAATCATGTCTGGATCGCTGGCGGCAAACATAAGCAACTGCCGCACTCTCACATTTCATTCCCGGCTGGTCAAGCGGACAAGAGAACAGGCGGTGTCCTAATCTTAATCGTTATCTTAATCTTAATCAGCTCTGGAACGCGATTATGATTAAGAACAAGATTAAGATTCTTCAAAGGAATTGCTGCCGCCGTTCGTCTGATTCATTAAAATGGCGCACATGGCCGGATCCGACGACGAATTCAAGTTGATTGAACAAAGCCTTTCCGGCGACCCGGAAGCCTACGCTGCGCTGGTGCATCAACATCAAAAAATGATCCGTGCAATGACATTCCGAATGACCGGCTCGCTCGACGATGCCGAGGAACTGGCGCAGGACGCCTTTCTGCGCGCTTACCAGCAGCTTGATTCATTCGGCGGCGGTTCAAAATTTTCAACGTGGCTCTGCAAGATCGCCATCAATTTAAGCTTGGACTGGCGTCGCCGCGAAAACCGCCGCGACGACATCCATTCCAAATGGGCGGTCGAGGCTGCTGCCGAAAACAATCCGGTCGGCGGATTTCCCGACGAACTTTCTCGGCGCGTGCAGGACGCACTCAACCGGCTGCCGACAAAACAGCGCGCCGCCATCGTGCTGACCATTTACGAAAATCAAAGCCACGCCGAGGCCGCGAAAACCTTGGGCTGCACCGAGGCCACCATTTCATGGCGCGTTTTCGCCGCGCGGCAAAAACTGAAACGCCTGTTGAAAGACCTGCCCCATGAACCAGCCTGAACTCGATTCCATCTTGAAAAAAGCGCGGCTGCCGGAAATTCCCGGAGAATCTCTGGAAATGTTTCCGCGCCGGATTGTGGGCCGCCTCAAACGCAATGATGTGCCCAACCACGCGGCGCGAAAGTTTTCACCACAGTTGGCGTGGGCGTTCGGGCTGATGGCGTGTATCGTCATCGCCTTTGCCATCGGGCACTGGCGCAAACCAATGGAACCAGCAGCGATTGCGGCGAATGACAGCCTAATGAACACAAAACTCATCCGAGAAACGCTGGCGCTGTTTCCGAACCGCGTCCGCGCCATCGTGCAGGACGAGCGCGGGTTGAACCTGGTTTTGTCCGAGAACGATGACGTGCCGGCTTCAACGCCGCTTTATGTCCGCATCTGCGACGGGAAGAATTGTTCGGAACTGGTCACTTTCAGCGGCCAGGAAATTCAAATCGCCGGACAAAAAGTTACAGTGCTCTCCGACGCGCGCGGCGGAATCATTTTGACAGGCAATCAATTTGTCTGGTCAAGCACCGAGCGGACTTATGCGGGCAACCACTTGAAGATCGAGGCCAAGAATCTTGGCACAGCAGCCATGTGATTTTATGAAAAACATTTTGTTCTTTTTGGTAATTTTGATTTCTACGCTACGACTGGCGGCGCAAACCAACCGTCCGGCCCGGCTGGCGCTAGTTTCTGAATCACCCGAAGCCTCCACCGTTGCCGATGTTTTGACGGCGGAACTTTCCAGCCGGAAAGGCCTGCAACTGCTGGAGCGGAATGAAATCGAGAAAGTTTATCGCGAACAGAGTTTGTCGGCAGGAAACAAAGATTATTTAAAGCTCGGACAAGTTCTCGGGGCGGACGGATTATTGCTGCTGGACATCGTCAACGAAGGCACAAACCAATCTCTAAACATCCGGCTGATGGCGGTGAAACCGGGCGTGGTGCTGGTTGCTGAAAAGTTTTTATGGACGGGCAAAAACCCGACGGAGTGGGCGTCATCCTTCACGAAACACCTGGATTTATTCCTGCCCAAACTGACAGTGCTGGTCAAAGACGCGATCCCGATTTCCGTAGTGAACCTGCGTTCGGCCATTTCATCAGCGGACGGCCTCGAAACCGAGCGTCAACTAAAGTTACTGACGATCCAAAGGCTGAGCCGCGAGCCGCAGCTGTTTGTTTTGGAGCGACAGCAGATGCAGTTGCTAGGCGAGGAAAAAGAATTGAAGCTGGATGACTCGGCATTTTGGAACGGCAGCATTCTGCTCGAAGGCGTGGTGGATCAAAATGGTTTTTCCCAGGAGACCGTCACCATCAACGCGCGGCTGACGCCACCGAAAGGCGGATCGCTGATGTTGCTCGAAGTCCGTGGAGCGCGGACAAATCTCGCGGAAGTCATCAATCAACTCGCAGTGAAAGTGAACACGGCGCTGCAAGTCAGTTCAACCGTCACGGAATGGAACGCCGTTGACGAGGCGCAGCAATTTTTTGAAGAGGCGAACTGGGCGTTGCGCTGGGGTGTCTTTGTGGAGGCGCAAGTCGCGGCGGAATCGGCGTGGGCGCTGGGACGGCGCAACTCTGAAACGGCCACACTCCGGCTCCGCGCCTACAGCGAGAGCGTGTCGTTGCAGTCGCCGATAGACAGCGGCTATTCGGAAAATTATTTCTCCAAAAGGATTTCCATTCCGGCGATTCCGTATCCAGAGCGCTTCCGGCCGCTGACCCGGGCGACGGAGTTGTTCCTG
>DMQW01000139.1:8286-10126 GCA_003455565.1 Limisphaerales bacterium | reverse complement strand
GTTTTGATTGATGACTTGGTTACCAAAGGAACATCCGAGCCTTACCGGATGTTCACTTCACGAGCTGAATACCGGCTGCTGTTGCGTCAGGACAATGCTGATTTGCGTCTTTCTCAAATCGGTCACGAAATCGGGCTATTGTCAGATCGCAATTATCAGCAATTCAAACTTAAGCGCGAAGCGATTGAAAACGAGTTAATACGCTTACAATCAACATTTAACAATAGTTATTTACTGGCCAAAATCCTTTCCCGGCCGGAAAACACTTACAAGGATTTGCCTGACAAAGACGAAACTTTGTCTGCCGAAGTCACTCAGCAAGTCGAGATTGCTGTAAAATACGCCGGATACATTGAGCGACAGGAACTGGAAGTTAAAAAGTTCAAAAATCTGGAGGACAAAGCTATTCCCGCCACGTTCGACTTCTCCACGGTTCCGAGTTTGCGCATTGAAGCGCGGCAAAAATTTGGAAAGATTCGTCCGGCCACCATCGGTCAAGCCGCCCGGATTTCCGGGGTGTCGCCGGCGGACATCAGTATTCTTTTGGTCAGCCTCAAACGCTGGGGTGCAGCCAGCGCACAAAAAGATTTGGATTCGAATTGCGGCGGAACTTGTGAAGTTGAAATGGGCGATTGAAGAAAAATTGGCTGCCCGCTCTGTGTGGTTTGCGAACAATTCGCTTTGAGATTTCCATGCCGGACAAATCCTAAATTTTTTTAGCCCATTCTTGCCGGAGACGGAGGGAAAAGTTCTCCGTTCGCGTTCCCGTGTTTGTCATCTGTCTTACTGACTGAAGGCCAAGCCGGATGCCAATCACGCGAACGCTCACCCCTTCAATGACTGGTCGTGTCAAATTTGCAACCAGCACCGCGCCACGTCCCCCGCTCGCGGATCTGGTTTCAAATCCGATACCCACCAGGACAACGCGCGCGCGAAAGGACGTCGTAGGTTGTCGCGCCGAAGCGGAGCAGAGGCGGACGTAGCGGCGGCTCGGCAGAGCGCCGCAAACCCAACCGGAGTTTTCCAGATGGCGGCTTTCTCCCGAAAGCCGCTACGCCGCGCGAAACTATTTCGCCTTTTCGACGACGAGCATTTCGATTGGCTCGCGGCCCGGCACGAGTTCGAGGCCGAGTTGGTCAAGCACGGCTTGTTTCAAAGGGTCTGGAAGACGGTGTCCCTGTTGATCGCGTTGCTCATCCCATTTGAGATCAAAATTAAAATTATTAGTTAGACCAGTTCGGTCAAGAACTGGAATGTCAAAATACGATTCCAAATAATCGGACAAAGTAGAAATCGGCTCATTAACACAATTAAGTTCGCCTTGCCCCAAAGATTCTCCACCACCACGTTTCACGCTTGGCTTTAAGCCTGATGTATTTGGAAACTTGACGGTAAGGAGAAAAACATTTGTTTCCAGTGTTTCCCGTTTTGCGACTACGCCAAACCGCTGTTTTATTTCCTGCTGTAGGGCTTCAGCGTTTCCACTCGGCAGACTGGCGATAAAATCATACGAATCTAGTGGTAATTCGGTTGTCAGGACAACCCGAGTGTAAGGTTGAAAACTATAGGCATCCTCCAAGATGTATAACGGCGGCATAGCAAGCCCAAGTCTCTTATCGCCGCTTGAGTAAGTGCCTCCAAATGGCCGATATTTCGATGGCACTATCTTGACTTGCGGCGGTGCTTGATCAAGCACTCGGCGATTGAAAGGTCGGACTTGCCACGCATAAGTCCAATGTTTTTGGATTTCTTTTACAGTTACAGTAGTTGTTCCCGCCGCAAGTAACACGCTCACGCCGACGACAACTGCCATTTTTGCTTTTGTCCATGCCATAATTTT
>DMQW01000139.1:0-8024 GCA_003455565.1 Limisphaerales bacterium | reverse complement strand
AATGCTCCTTTGATGAGGGTTAAAGTTGAACCGCTGACCGCCGCACCTTTCGCCGCCGCCGCCGTGACCGTCACCGCCAGCGCCTCTGGCGCGGCCTGCACCGAGTTCGCCGCCACCGCTCCGGCAATCGCCACCGCCGACAGCGCCACGCCGCGTTTGCTGAAAATTTTCCGCAGCTTTTCCAGCGCGCGGTTCACCCGCATTTTCGCTGCATCTTCGCTCGCGCCCAGCGCCGCGCCGACGTCGCGCAAATTTTTATTCTCGAAAAATCGCAGCACGATGGCATTGCGGTCGCGCTCGCCAAGTTTGGCCAGCGCATCGTCCAGCAACGGCGCGATCTGCGGCCAGATGTTTGCGTCCGGTTCGTTCAAAGCTGATTGCATATACGCCTCCTGTTCGCGTTTTTGCCGGCGGATTTCACCGCGCAGAAAATTTGCCGCCGTCAGCTGCGTCGTTTGATACAGCCAGCCGGACAAAATCGTTTTGCGGGAAAAACTTTTCGCCTTCCGCGCTAGAATGATGAAGACCGCCTGCGTGATCTCCTCGGCGGCGTGGACGTTGCCAACGCTCCGCAGCGCGACGGAATAGACGAGATTGACGTGCCGCTGCACAAGCGCGGCGAAGGCGGCTTCGGAATTTTTCCGCGCAAATTCGGCGAGCAGTTGGTGGTCATCCAGTTCGGACATTCACCAAGTAATGTCCGCCGGACGGAAAAGGGAACAGATTATTTTCGATTTTTCACGCAAGGGCGCAAAGGCCTGTTGGCGCATTGTTCCGTTGGAATTGAGCCGCCCAGAACGCAAAACGGAAATGAATTGCCGGATGAAATTTACGGCCACTGAAACTTAATCCAATTGGTCATGGTGGTGTAGGCAAAAGTCATTTCGCCAGCATTATAGCCTTTATACCATTTCGAGTGGCCGTCGGCGAACATGATGTTCTGGCCTTTACTGTGGATTTGCCAAGCTTCCGTATATGATGGATCATATGCACCGCCCACGCAATTTTGGGTATAATCATCCTTGTCCGCGTCGTCCGGATAGAATGTCAACAGCCCGGCGCTGCTTTTGATTCCCGCCGTGTCGCCGCCCAAAACAAAAGCCGAGGGAAATAAAATCGAAGTGCTTTTGACCGGAGCATCGCCGTGAGCAGCGCCATACGCCGCATTGCAGCCGTTGAAATAATTGAACGGCCCTTGCAGATTGGCCGCCAACTGCACATTGCCCGGACACCGATACACATTCGTATTGCCGGTGTAGGGAAAAATCTGCTCCATCCAACTGTGTAAACCAGAGCCGTCCGGATCAGGTTGGCCCCATTGAATATATGTGCCGGATTCGGGATAAAACTCATTATTGTCATCCGCGAACATTCTCATGCCCAAGCTGATTTGATGGAGATTGGAATTGCAACTGATGGTCCACGCGCGCTGTTTGGCTGCGCTCAACGCGGGCAGCAGCATCGCCGCAAGGATAGCGATGATGGCAATGACGACGAGCAGTTCGATGAGCGTGAACGCGCGGTCAGCGGAGGTTGGTTTCGAAGATTTCATATTTTTACCTTCCGTTCGTGCTGCCGGGGAAGCACCACAATTCGTTTGGGTTGGCCTCCTCCATTTTTCCCGCCCAATCCGTGAGTCGCATCAATCTGGCCGAACCGTCAAAAGCGCCAAAGATGGCGACCTTGCCATGCCGGGCGCTGGTGTTTTCATTGGGACTGCTCGCGCCATCGTTGAATAGCGTCTGGTTCTCGTTCGTCGTATTGTTGACACATTCCCAAAACGCCACGCCGGAAGGGGACAATTGCGCCAATTTCGCCGGCGGGTTTAGTCCACGGCCGTAGCCGCAGACCGCGCCGTTCATCACATAGCTGGAAATCTGCTGGCCCCGCATTTTGAACAACGCGCTGTTGGTGTCATCACTCGGACAAAAATACATTTTTTGATTTAACAGCACCGGCCAAAAACTGCCGGTTTCAACCTTGTATTGCGCCGTGCCGCCGGCGTTGGGATCAAGCGCATAAAGCCAGCCCTGCTGATGGGTGGTCGCTTCACCGGAAAGCCAGTTGGGCCAGGGCATGAGGTCATTGTTGTCCGAAGCTACGAGATTCATGGCGACGCCGAACTGCTTGAGATTGTTCAAATCCACCACCCGGTATCCGCTTTGTTTGGCCTTGGACAGCGCCGGTAGCAGCATGGCGGCGAGAATCGCAATGATGGCGATGACCACCAACAGTTCAATCAACGTGAACGCCTGTGCCTGGCCTCTGGTTTTGGAAAAAACTTTCATGCTTCATAACAGACGAAAATTTTTGCACCGACGTTTCAATTTTATTTCTGCGCTGGGAAAAATTTTAATCCAAATTCTAATCCGATCACGGCGGAAAACCGATGGCGAGCTTCACCGCTGAATACTCCGGGTGAATTTTCCCGTCGCGCGTGCGGATGATCAAATCGGGTTCAGTCCACGTCTGGCCGCGAAACCATTCGGGCAAATCGTCCGCGCGCATCATTCCGAACAGCGCGATTAACGGCGGGTCACCTTCGCGGAAAACCACCGGGCGCTTGCGGACGATGACGAGTCCGGCTTCGCGTGCGCCCGCCTCCACACGCGCAAGCTGCACAGGTTCGTGCGGAAACACACACGCGAAAAATCCACCGGGCGCGAGATGTTTCGCAGCGGTCGTGCAATAATCGGCGACGGTTCCGCGCAATTCAAAACGGCACGCGAGTTTTTGCGGATGCTCGCTTTTCACGCCCGCGTCCGGCGGAAAATACGGCGGGCTGCCGGTGATGAGATCGAATTTTTCCCCGGCGCGCAAAATTTCCGGCGCGCGGAAATCGCCTTCGCGAATTTCGTAACGGTCGGCAACGTCATTGTAGCGCGCCGTTTTTTTTGCGAGCGCGACACTGTCACTTTGCGCCTCAACGGTGACGAATCGCGCACCGGGCAGACGCCACGCGCAAATCATGCCGACCGTGCCAATGCCGCTGCCCAGGTCGAGCGCCGTGTGCGCGGATGGACACCAAGTCGTGCCATACCACGCCGTCAAAATGTCGTCGGTGGAAAAACGGTGACCGTCGCGGAGTTGGAACAAACGGAAATGTCCGCTGATGGCGTCGAGCGTTTCGTGCGGTTCAACTTGGAGTGGAGCGCCGGGCACCGTCCCGGCGTGCTGGAGTTCACGCTTTAACGTGTCCCCCGAGCAAGCTAAAGCTTGAACTCCGACGTTTCGAGCCGCAGCGATGCTCGGCGTTCCGGCCAGTCTTGGCGGAACTGGACCTGGCTTGGCCCAGCCTTTGAAGTGTGTTTCGGAATTCACGGCGTCAGCTTCGTCGTCGGCTTGAGCGGTTCGATGTGGATAAGCACATCGCGGACGGAAGGAATTTCAGCGCGCACTTTATTTTTTACTTCATGGCCAATGCGATGCGAACTTTCCACCGTCATCTGCGGGTTCACCTCGAGGTGCATGTCCACGAAAAACTGGTAACCCATCTTGCGCACGAAACATTTTTCCACGCCGCCCACGCCGGGAATGGTTCTGGCCACGTTACGGATTTGCTCGACGAGTTCACGGTCGGGCGAGCGGTCCATCAACTCATTCACCGCCGGGAGCAGCAACCGCCAGCCGTTCCAGGCGATGACCGCAGCGGCGGCGACGGCGGCCCAGTTGTCCGCCGCTTCGTAACCTTTGCCGCCGATGAGCGAAATGCTGATGCCGAGAAATGCGGCAGATGACGTGATGGCGTCGCTGCGATGATGCCAAGCGTCGGTTTGCACGGCGGAACTTTCAACCGTTGCGGATTCGTGCAGCACGAAACGGAATAAAGTTTCCTTCACGACAATGACGATGATCAGAACGATCAAAGTCCACGGCGAAGGTGCCTCGCGTGGTTCGTTGAGGGCGTGCAGCGCGTTGAACGCAATCCAGCCGGCGGCGAGCAGCAGCATGACGGAGACAGCCGCCGCCGCCATCGGTTCCGCTTTACCGTGGCCGTAAGGATGGTCGTCGTCCGCCGGCGTCTCGGCGACGACGAGGCCGCGCCAGACGATGATGGAACTGAAGATGTCCGCGAGCGATTCGACCGCATCAGCGATGAGCGCCTGCGAATGGCCGAAGATGCCCGCGAGAAATTTCGCGATGGTCAGCGCGACGTTCGCGGCGAGGCCGAGGAACGTGGCGCGGAGACTGCGTTGCAGGCGGGCGGATGGCACACGTCAATTGTAGCGGCGTCTCGGCAGAGCGCCGCAAAATTTTCCGTCAAAGTGCGGCGCTCTGCCGAGACGCCGCCAATCAAATCATGTGGCAGAACATCGCGTCGCGGAGCTTTGGCTCGAACCAGGTGCTTTTCGGCGGCATGATGCCGCCGGCGTCGGCGATGCTCATCAAGTCTTCGATGCTCGTCGGGAACATCGAGAACGCGCAGGCATACTCGCCGCTGTTCACGAGCTTTTCCAGTTCCGCCGTGCCGCGAATGCCGCCGACGAAGTTGATGCGCTTGCTCATGCGCGGGTCGTCAATGCCGAACAACGGCGCGAGAATCTGCTTCTGCAAAATCGTCACGTCGAGCCGTTCAATCGGGTCGCTCGTCGCGGTGAACTGCGGCTTGAAAGTCAGCGTGTGCCACTTGCCGCCAAGGAACAAACCGAGTTCGTGTTTGCGCGTCGGCCTGGCGCTGCCGAGACGGATGATGCTGAAAACGGTTTCGAGTTTTTTCAGCAGTTCGGCAGGCGTGAGGCCGTTCAAATCTTTCAGCACGCGGTTGTAGGGCAGAATCTGCATCTGGTTGTGCGGAAAAATCACGGCGAGAAATTCACCGCTGTGACCTGCGTTTGGAGTTCCGCCTTCAGGCGGTTCGGGCCGCGTAAACGCGGAACTCCGAACAGAGGAAGCAGCCTCCTTGCGTTTCAAATAAACGCGCGCCGCCGCCGCGCTGCGATGATGGCCGTCGGCGATATACAGAAACGGAATCTGCGCGAACTGTGTTTCGACGAACTTGATTTCGTCCGCGCTGGAAATGATCCACGAGGTGTGACGCACACCGTCCTTGGCCGTGAAATCCACGGCGGGCGTCTCAGAAATTTTCTTGGTGACAAACGCGTCAAATTTTTCCATCGCGCGATACGTCAAAAAAACCGGGCCGGTCTGCGAGTTCAAAGTTTCGATGTGGCGCACGCGGTCGTCTTCTTTGTCCGGCCGCGTGAACTCATGTTTCTTGATGATGCCGTTGAGGTATTCCTCGCAGCTTGCGGCGGCAACGAGGCCGACCTGCGTGTGCGCCCCCATGATTTGCCGATACAAATAAAAATTCGGTTTGTCGTCCTGCTTGAGCGCGCCTTGCAAAATGAGTTTCTGAAAATTCTCTTTGCCCTTCGCATAAACTTCCGGCGCGTGAACGTCCGCGCCCGGCGGCAGATCAATTTCCGGTTTGCTGACGTGCAGGAAACTCAACGGATTTCCGGCGGCGATTTCACGCGCCTCGTCCGACGACATGACGTCGTAGGGCAGTTCGCAGATTTGAGCGGCCAGTTCGGGTTNNCAACGCACGAACAAATTATGCGCGCCGCCCGTTTGATCCCGAAATAAACGCTTGCCTTCAACCTGTTCCCTGATAATTTCAGCGGCTAATTATTTAATTTTATGGCACGCATTTGTGAATTGACCGGCAAACGCCCGATGAAGGGCAACATCATCTGGCGCAGTGGTAAAGCGAAGAAAACCGGCGGCATCGGCACGCACATCACCGCGATCACCAAGCGTAAATTCCATGTGAATCTACAGCGCGTGAAGGCGCTCCTGTCCAACGGCGAAGTCCGTTATATCCGCGTGTCCGCCGCCGCGCTCAAGCAAGGTCTCGTCACCAAGGCGCCCAAGCGCACCTGGAAAAAAGAGGACGTGGCGAAGAAAGCTTGATCCGAACCAGCCAACTTTTTCAAAGCGAGGTCATCCGGCCTCGCTTTTTTATTTTGCCGGACTGGCGGGCGGATGCTGTTGGACGACCCATTGCATGGCAGCGGCTTCACCGTAAATTCGGGAACGCTGGACATAATTGTTCAATTCCGCGTCGGTCAGGCTGGGGTAGGCTGCCTGAAAATTTGTCAACATTCCCCGCAATGCGACTTTCTGCTGCTTGTTCTCCTGCAAAACCTGGGCCGGTGTCTGGCCATCCAAAAAGTCATAAGCCGTGTTTTGATCCAAATGCTGCAACACAATGGCTTCGGTCGCCGTGCCGACAAGTTGATTGATGAGATATTTTCCGCTGTCGCCGGAGTTAAGCTTATCGCCGATCATCATTCCCATTTGGGCGAGGTTGGCGGCTGAATCAGCATCGCCAGCAGCAAGCTTTTGCTGCACTAAATCAGCAATGCCCTGATCCACTCGCTTGATGGTCGCCAAGTCCGGCAGGTCTTCCTCTGCCATAGCTGACATGGCAAAGGTGGCGGCTTCTCTGGACGACTTGCCGGAATCGAGATACAACTCCTCGGCATCCAGTTGCGTTTCCATTCCGTGATTGTCGAATTGAGTTTTGCCTGACGCCGCCAAAAGTTCATTGACCGCTGCGTCGGTGTTTCCATTTTTGAAATAGTCTTGCGCGGAAAAATAATTCGCCAGCGAGTTGCTGGGTGACGACGCTTTGAACAAATCCAGCCACTTGCGCCGGTCGGCGGGAAATTCATCATGCACCAAAACCGCCAGCTCAACGTGCGGGTCGTTCGGGAAATTCGTGGCCGCCTCGTTCAAATAATTCGTGTCTCCCATCGCGCGAAATGCCGCCAGCAAACTTGACGCGTTGCGGTTGTGCTTCGCCAGCCACGCCTCGACTTTGTCGCGTGGCAATTTTGGAGTTGCCACCGCATCCGCCTCCGGCTTGCTGATAGCAGTCGGCCGTGCCGACGGCGTGTAATGATACGCGAAGTCTGATTTGGAAATGGTTGGCGGCGCTTTTTCCTGCGGCTTCAGTTCCGAATTGATGAAGTGCAGCAGCAAAGCCGCGCCCATCGCCAGCAGCAACAAACCCAGCAGCAATTTTTTGAACGGTGAACTTTGCATGGCGATTTTTTATCTGCCCTTCTTCCAATTCATCGTCGCGCGTTTGACTTCGCGGTCGGACTCGCGCTTCTTGATGTCATCGCGCCGGTCGAATTCCACCTTGCCTTTGCCGACCCCGAGCGCAACTTTCACTTTGCCGTTCTTCCAGTAAAACGACAGCGGCACGATGGCGTTGCCTTTCACCGAGGCGAGTTCAAAGAGTTTCCGGATCTCCGATTTGTGCAGCAGCAGTTTGCGCGGCGCTTTGGGAACATGATTCTGCAGATTGCCGTGCGAGTATTCGTCAATGTGGACGTTGTAAATCCAGACCTCGTCCTTTTCCACGCGCGCGAAGGCATCGGCGATCTGCCCCTTGCCTGCGCGCAGCGACTTGACTTCCGTGCCGTGCAGCACGATGCCCGCCTCGAAGGTTTCGAGAATGTGATAATCGCGCCGGGCTTTATGATTGGTCACGATGTCGGCCATAAGTTCTCACCCGCAGATTACGCGGATTACGCAGATAAAACCATTGCATTCCGCAAAGTTTAAACAAAACAATCTGTGAAAATCGGCAGCAGCTGCGGGTTGAATAAAAAAGCCGGAAGAAAACTCTTCCGGCTTCGCAAAATATTTTCTCGACCCGCCTGGCGCTTAATGTTTCCGGCGTTTTTTCGGAATCAAACGAACCGCCGCCGTCTCCGCCGGGATCTCATAGCTCATTTTATTCTCGACGATCTCGGTCAAGGCGACATCCGCCATGCCCATGCCGGCCGGGACATCCACCAACGGACGGCTTAGACCGCCGCCGCCGGCGGTCAATTGACGCACGCGGCGCGACACCATGTTGATCAGCACGTTCGGGCTGCCAATTTTTTCCAAAGCCTTTTTGCAAAGTTCAGCGTTCATTTGTTCTAAAATCGAGTTGCCGAGCATACCCGATAACCGCTTTCGTGCAATAATAAAAATTCCCTTTGTCGGCGGGAGTTCAAAAGGAG
>DMQW01000395.1 GCA_003455565.1 Limisphaerales bacterium | reverse complement strand
TCGGCAGGCTCGCGGTCAGTGAAATAAACGCAACTCGCGCTGCCGACGCGCGAAATGACTGCGGGGATTTTATGCGCGGCGAAGAGTTCACGTTGCCCAGCTTCGAGTTTTTGCGCAAGTCGATCGAGATGGCCGTGAACGTCGAGCTTGGGATCCATCAACTTTTTCAAACAAACGATCGCGGCGGCGACCGGAACCGGGTGGCAATTGTAAGTGCCCGCCACGAGCACGCGTTTCTTCGCGTCAGTGGTCGTAGCGAGATCCATGTAAGCGGTTTTCCCGGCCATCGCAGCGAGAGGAAACCCGTTCGCCATCGCCTTGCCGTAGGTGGAAAGATCGGCGGCAACACCAGCGAGCAGTTGATAACCGCCCAGACTCGCGCGGAAACCAGTCTTCACTTCGTCAAGGATCAGCAGGAAGCCGTAACGATTGGCCAGCTCGCGCAGCCCCACCAAGTAACCCGGTTTCGGCTTCACGACGCCGATGTTTTGCAGCACCGGTTCGGTGATCAGCGCTGCGATGGGAAATTTCTTCGCGATATTTTCGACGGCAGCCAGATCGTTGAAGGGGACGGCGTGGGTGAGCGCGGCTTCCTCTGGTGGAATCCCTGCGGTGATTGGAACAAGAGGATATTCGTCGCCGTGAACCGGTTTGCCGCCGAGTTGTTCGCGGGTGCTCATCAAATTTGTCGCGACAGCGTTGTGATGGCCGTTGTAACCGCCCTGCATCTTGATCAAGTGCGAGCGGCCGGTCCACGCGCGGGCGACGCGAATTGCCTGAGAAGTCGCCTCCGAGCCGGTGTTGAAGAATTGAACCTTGTCTGCGTGCGGGTTTGCTTGCAGGAACAGCCGCGCCAGTTCGCCTTCTTCGCGCGTGGGACCGCTTCCGTAATTGGACAGATTGTCCTGCATCGCTTTGATCACGGCGACGGTTTGATCGTCGTCGCCATGCCCGAGAATGTAGGGAGCAAACCCGGCGTGATAATCAATGTATTCATTGCCATCAACGTCCCAGAGACGCGAGCCCTTTGCCCGGGCGAAGGCGATGACTGGATCGGCTTTGCGATTGAGAGAGGCGAGACCGCCGGGGATAAGTTTTGAATTTTCGGCGAGGAGTTGTTGTGATTTTGGCCAGTTCATTGGGAGGTTTTAATTTAGTTGTTGGGAGAAACGACCGGGTTGTCCGTGTTCAGTTTAGCGCTTGGTTTTACGAAAAATAAAAGCACTGCACAGGCAATGAGGCTCGCGGCGGAGAATTGGAAAATCCGGCTGACGTCAACGTGCTGGTCGCGCAACATCCCGCCCACATAGATCGTGATGCCTCCAATCAGGCAGGAGAACATATTTAATATTCCGTAACCAGTGGCGCGGTAGCGCGGGTCGCTAACCAGGCACAGAATGGGCATCATGTTTACGTCCGCAAAAGAGCGCATCAGGCCGTAAAGCATCAAGCCGCCAATGGCAACGACGAGGAGGCTGGTGTTAGCGGCCAATAAAATTCCGGGGGCCGCTAGGCAAAGGCCAATGACGGTGATTGTGATTCTGCGTCGTTCACCCTCACGGCTCCAAAAGTCCGTGAATGCTCCGCCAACAATGACTCCAACCAGGACCGCAGCTTGAAGATAACCGGTGGCCGAAAATCCGGCTGCGCCTTGACCGAGATTAAATTGTTCCTTGAAATAAGTCGGCATCCAGCCCACCACACCCCATCCGACCACGCCCAGAAGCCCCCAATAAATCAACGCGAGAAAAAATGAGCTGCGGCTGAACAGGCTTTTCAAGGCCGGAATGAAACTTGTTTTAGTTGCCGGAACCGACGATTCCAACGCCGGAGAATGCTCGCGCGGTCCTTCGCGCAAAAGAAAAATGAGCACCAAGGAATAGACGATGCCAATAATTCCAAAAAGTTTAAAAGCGTAGCTCCAACCATGTCGTTCAGCGAGCCATCCGCCCAATCCACCTAGGCCGGAGCCGACGAATACACCACTTATGTGGACACCGTTTGCGAGAGAGCGAGTCGGGCCGCGATGATAATCCATGACGAGCGCCATTCCGGCCGGGATGTAAAAGGCTTCGCTGATTCCCATGATTCCCCGGGCAAAAAGAAGTTGATCAAATGTCTTCGCATGAGCGGTCAACCAGGTGATGGCGGACCACGCAAATAAGCTCACAATGATGACACGGCTGCGACTGAAACGATCTGCGAGAAATCCCGCAAACGGACTTAGCAACCCATAAACCCAAAGGAACATTGAGGTGAGCAGACCAAATTGCGCATCGGTCATCGGAATCGCGTCCGTCACCGAAGTGCGCATTGTCGTCAACATGATGCGGTCGAGGTAATTCAGGCAGGCGACAAACCAGAGCAAGGCAACACAAAGCCACGCTTGCGTCATCGATGCGGAGGGGCGCGTCATTTTAAAAGGCGCAACATGCCGTTCGCCGCGCCGATCCGCGCATCTGGTTCAGGACTGTTCAGCATTGGGATTAGAAGCGCCAGACCTTCACTCTTGCCATGCAAGCCAGTGACGATTCCTGCTTCAAGCTGTCCGTTCGCCTTGCCGTTCAAATAGGGAATCAACTGCTTCTCCAAGTCGGCGATGGTTGCTGCGTCCTTCACATGGAGAAGCAAAGCCGTGATGAGGCAAATTCGCGCGATGGAATCGGCCGGCTCCGCTGTCAGTTGCGCGTGCAATTTGGCGACCGAGTTGGTCGAAAGATCTTTCAATCTGCCAAGCGCAAATGCGGCGCGCAAGCGAGCGATGGGATCGTTGGAGCTTACCAATTTTGCCAAGGCGGCTTCATCTTTCTCGCGTTCGGATGGATTGCTCGACAACACCATAAGCCAGCGGGGAAAAGGCGCGGCGGCGTCATCAGCCGTGGTCAGCCAATCCGAAATGAGATCACGGTCTGCGCGGCTCACGGCATTGATTTTACCGAGGCTCTCAGCGGCAGAAATGCGGTCAGTTGCTTGCGGATCGCGCATCACCGCTCGGATTCGTGCGACGTAGCGATTGCTCTCGTCGCCGCTCGTTGCGCGGGCCAAAACGCGCCAGACGCCAATCCTATACGGCGCGGTAGCCGTGTCAGCTTCCGGGCGGAATATCACCACAATTTTCCTCGACTCCCCGTTGTCGAGCAAACCTTCGGCGGCATGAATGCGCTGCCATTGCGTGTTGGTGAGCATCTCGTGCTCGAGCGCGGAAATCAGTTGCGAGCGTTGTTTTTTCATTTCACTTTGTGTGACGCAGCCGACCGTCAGCAACCAACCCAGGGTGCTGACTGCAAAAAATAAGCGGGCTGAAGATCGCTCCATATCAAACGCGCACCTTTTGCTTTATGGAAACCGGGCCAAGCGTTTCACCGCTGGCCCAACTTAGCGGCATGATGATTTCAGTCGTATCGTTTAGCGGCTTTTCGTGACGACGCATCTCATCGAGCAATTGAACGGCATTGCGTCCCAATTCCTCCTCGTCAACCGTCACGGCAGCCAGGCGTCGGGCAAGCGCCCCGTCCCGCCAGGTTCCGCCGAAGCTGATGAGCGAAATATCATCCGGCACTTTGACCCCCATCCGGTTCAAGACCAGGTAAACCATCTCCGCTTCGGAATCAAAAGGGCAGAAGATTGCGGTGGGCCGGTCCTTCCTATGAAACACTTGTTCCAAATTTGTCTTAAGAAACTGTTCATGTTCAGCCGTCATCTTCGGAGAATCATCATAGCAAACGAACTCTGCAGGCAGTTTTCCGCCGCCTTCAATTAAAGCTTCGCGGAGACCACGCTCATATTGACTGCTTAAACCCGCGCGCTGGATGGCAAAGAAAGACGCTCGCCGATGGCCCATTTCCACCATCTTGCGCCCGGCCATCTTTCCTACTTCCAAAGCGGAAAAGGCGACGAGCGGCGCTTGAATTTTTTCGATGCGGCGGTGGCAAAAGACAATGGGAATGCCTCGTTCGTGGAGGGGCCGTATTTGATGTGCGGGAGTGAGCGGGCTTGTGGTGGGGACAATCGCAATACCCGCAATCTTTTTGTCCATTAACTGCAACAGCGCGTCCGCCTGGCGAAACAGATCGTTGGCCGTGTCGCAAACAATGACTTGATTGTGTCGTCCGGACGAAGCTTCGTGAAAGCCGCGTTGAAGCGAAGGATAAAAACCGCCGCGCGAATCGGGAATAACCAGGGCGAAGATATCCAATCCCGATGTGAGTCTTTCCGTAGCGGATTCATGCACGAAAGTTCCACAGCCGCGCACCCGCCGAATCAGACCGCTTCGCGCCAACTCCGCCAGTGCATGCCGGACCGTATTGCGCGAAACTTCAGCCGATATGGCCAAGGCATGTTCCGTTGGCAAAGCGTCGCCAGGTTTCAACCGGCCTCCGCTCAGTTCCTTCAAAAGATAGGCTCGCAGCCTTTCGTGTTTGGGCATTCCTCCCAGCGCAGCTTTATCGCTTTGTGGAGCTTTAAGTTTCATTGGTATGAACTTTATGGGACATAGTTATGATGGTTCAAATCCGCCTTATCAAGTTTTTTATAGCAAAATGAGCAATATTCCATTTTTATACATCTATGGTTGTTGGAACATATCAGGACCAATGCCTATTAGATAACGAAAAATGTCGAACGAGGCCGCTCCCATTTCATGGTCGCACGAGGTTAATCCGCGCGTTCGCGGGCTTTTCCTCAAAAATCTTGGAGGCTTCCAAACGGAAGAGGCTCGCGTCGTCGCTGGATTCATCCCTGCCCTGGTTATTTGGCGACAACGCAAAGAATTTCCTGCCCTGGTTTTTCGTTTGCTTCGCCGCGTTCAAGACCTCAGGCAACGAGGCCGCGAACTGGGCGTGTCATTTGACGAAATGCACTTCAGCGCGAATGTCGCCGGTCGCGTCGCTTTAACACGAAAGACTGCACATTAGCTTTTTGTCGTTTTTCGTTCGGTTTTGCTTTACTGTAAAAGGGAACAAAAGCCAATTACATCAATTGAACAGTGACATTCCATGAACCGGTTGCCGCGAAAGATTCCGCTTTCAGTCCAAACCTCGATTGCGATTATGGAAGAAATCGCGATCGGCCGGTGGGATCAATGGCTTCCCGGCGAACATGAATTATCGTCGCTGTTGCACGTCGGTCGCAGGACTGTGCGGGCAGCATTAGAGCAATTGCGCCGGGATGGCGTGGTGGAATGTCGTTCCGGCAAACGGCGAAAAATTATCCGGCGCCAGCCTGCGGATATCAAACCGGCGAGCAGCCGCGCGATTTTGTTGACGCCGGTGCCGCTGCATTTGATGAGCCCATTCAGCATTTTTCTCATTGACCGGTTGCGCGAACAACTGGGGGCGGAAGGCTATCTTTTGGACATTCACGCCGGTCGCGATACCTACCGGACGCGGCTGCCTCAACAACTGAAAAAGCTGGAGGAAACATTGCGCCCGGCGGCGTGGATTCTCACCCAATCCACCGCGCCAATGCAGCATTGGTTTGCGCGATGCGGTCTTCCCTGTGTCTTGGTGGGTTCATCTTATCCCGGTGTGGCATTGCCTTCGGTTGATTTCGATTACGCTGCCGTTTGCCGTCATGCGGTCGGCCAATTTTTGGCGCGCGGGCATCGGCGCATCGTCCTGCTCAATCCGCGTTCCCGGGCGGCGGGCGATATGAAAGCGGAGGAGGGATTTCTGCAAGCGGTGAAAAACACCAGCACGCCGAATGTGGAGGCAACGATTGACTACCATGATGGCACGGTGGCGAATGTCCGCAGCCGTTTGGACGTGTTGATGCGGCTGAAGGAGCGCCCCACGGCCCTGCTGGTTTCGCGGGCGCATCACGTCGTCACCGTTCTGGGGCATTTGCTGGTGAACAAATTCCGCGTGCCGGCGGACGTTGCCGTGATTTCCCGCGATGACGATTCATATTTGGAAAGTATTGTGCCGCTACCGGCACGCTACTCCGGTAATCCCGAGTTGTTTGCGTCAGCGTTGTCGCGTGTGGTTTTAGAAGCCATCGCCGGGCGGAAGCCGGCAACGGAACACCGACTCATGCCGAAGTTTTTTCCGGGACAAACCCTCGGTAATCTTTGAACGGTCGCCCATCCCCTTTCTTTGTTGACCATTCCGTTTGCATTCGCCTTGTCCCAAAAAGGAACAGGCTAACGGCGGTTGTAATAAATCATGGGCGGATTAGGCTAATGGCCAACATGACTTTTGCTATCACAGTTTCATCAGCACATTGCCAGAAATACGGCGAAAGAAACCGGCGGGGTGCATTCACCTTGATTGAACTTTTGGTGGTCATTGCCATCATCGCCATCCTCGCGGCAATGCTGTTGCCGGCGCTGGCCTCGGCCAAGCAGCGCGCGTGGACCATCGCGTGCAATTCCAACCTGCATCAGATCAGCCTGGGCCTGACAATGTATGCGGACGACGCCAACGGGCGTTATCCCGAATCCGGCGGCTTGATTCCCTGGGGGCAGACCGACCCGCACACGCACAGCGCGAGCTGGATGCAGCAGATTATTTCCTGCGTCCAGAACACGAATGTTTATCATTGCCCGGCGAACCGGCTTGTGCCGCAAGCGCAACAGTCCTTTTTCAATTATTTCAACGGCGCGCGGGCGGCGTATATCATTGCCGATGATGACGCGTCGGTGGACTCCAGAAGGATTTTGTTTCCGTCCGCTTATGTGCTGTCCGGCGACACGCTGGATTTTGAGCCGACCGATGCCGACAAGGATGATTACACGCAGAATTGTGTCGGCGGCCCGGCCAACGGGCTTCCGTGGGAGGAATGGCAGGCGCATGGCAAGGGTCAGAACATCCTTTTCGCCGATGGACATGCCAAGTGGTATAACGGCTACAACACGAACGAAATGACCTTCCGCTACGATTCGATGCACGGGTGGCAGTGAGTGAAACGGTCAATAGAATAAAGGTTTCCGTGAGTAATTGATGCTTTAAAATTGAAAACTGCCAACGCTAACTGCTAACAAGTCCATCTATTTCGGTGATGTTCGGATATGTTTCTAAGATGCCAACAGAGTGGTTCGAAGAATCAGATTGTTTTTGGCGATACCGGACATTTCTTGCATGGGCGGGCCGCCGCCTTGAACCCGAGGAGGATTGCGAAGAAAATCCAAATGAACGGAGTGTCCGCCAGCCTATTGCTGGACAAAATGAGTTTGTGAAGCCGGGCGTTCAAGTTACCTGGAGTTTTGCCGGTCGCACACTGGGTCTTTCCGCCATCGTCATCAGGCGAAGCGTCAACAACAGCACGGCCACGAGCAGCACTTCCCACAAACAGGCCCAGGGATTGTGCCGGGCGTTGGGCAGCCGGTTCACTATCGAGGTCAGCCAGGAAAACGGCGGGATCCGGTGATAAATCAAATGAAGCAGATCATGCAGATGCGGCTGGCGGTAGAAAGGAATTTGAATGTGAAAAATCCCCTGCCCGTGGATGAAAATCCAGTCCACGTCCGGCACCGCGGCGAAAGCGATTCCCCATTTGTATTTTTTCCACCACAAAAAAAGGAACAGGATCGAAGTCATCAACACGGCGGCATGATACCCCACCCAAAATGGGCTGTGAAAATCGGGATCGGCCGGATGGAAGGTGATCCTTGCCAGTTCATCAAGAAAACCGTGAGACAAAAAGGCCACCGTGGCCGTCAGTCCAAGGGCAAGGTCGCGCGGTCTGATTCCGCCAAAAGACTTCTGGATGATGACACCGGTCAGGATGTGCGTTGGCTCTTGCATGGCGGTTATGGCATCACAGTTTAACTCGTTAAACGAAAACACCGGTTACGGAAAGCTGCGACCGCGCGTCAGTCGTCGTCATTGACCACCTTCACCGCCCAATCGGGATACGGTGTCTGCGAGCCTTTCGCCGCGCGCCATAAAATGTGTTTGAACAAGTCCTCCGGGCACTGGTCTTCCTTGTTGAGCGGCAGCTTTGCCGAGACGTAGGCGTCCCGGCGCAACTGCGCGTCGGAATTTTTTTTGCGATTTATTCATTGGGTCTTTCCTAGTTGAGCGGGTATGAACGGGTTTCTTTCAAGAGCAACGAGTAAAGGTTATCACGGCGGTCGTTCCAGCGCCATTCAGATTCCTTGTGGTGCAGCGGGAACTTGTCGGCGCGGACGCCGCGCTGTTTAGCCAGTCTGGTTTTGGCAAAACTCCAGAACGATTCGATGCCGTTGATATGGCGCTTGCCACGCGCAAATTCATTTTCATGGTGATGCACTCGGTGATGCTTGAAGCCGTCCCACACCAGTCCATCATACGCCTTCCAGCCGTCGGTGTGGATGGTGGCGGGGCCTTTGACCTGGCCATGAACCACCCTTAAAAGCTCGGTTTTCGAGCAGTTGGGCACGATCTGGGCAAACCCCTTGCCCGCCCGCTTGAGCAGGCCGATGACGGGAATCTTCCGACCCGCCCCGCGCCCGCGCTTGCCGCGCACCCGGCGCGGCCCGAAATAACTCTCATCAATCTCGACGATGCCGCCGACAAACGGCCGAGCCTCGGCTTCCGCCAGGGCGACCATCCGCTGCCGCAACAGGCCATAAAGCCGATGGGTGGTGTTCTTGTTGACGCCACACATTTTGGCGGCGGTCAGCGCCGGCAGGTCGTGGGCAAAACAGCGCAACACCGCCCGAAAATCCCGTTCCAAAACGCGCGCACGGCGCAGATACTTGTTTCGCATTGTCATTCCTAGTGTTTCAGCAGGTTCACACCCGCTCAACTAGGAAAGACCCTTGGAAAATATTGTGCCGTTACCAGCACGCTACTCCGGTAATCCCGAGTTGTTTGCGTCCACGTTGTCGCGTGTGGTTTTGGAAGCCATCGCCGGGCGGAAGCC
>DMQW01000117.1 GCA_003455565.1 Limisphaerales bacterium | reverse complement strand
CAGGCTCTGAAGGCCGCGCTCCTGAACCGAACGCGGGCGCGTCAATTTCTTAAAACTGTTTCAGGAACCGCACGTCGTTTTCGTAGAAGAGGCGGATGTCGTTGATGCCGTAACGAATCATCGCGATGCGTTCGATGCCGAAGCCGAACGCCCAGCCGCTCCAGACGGCGGGATCGTAGCCGACGTTCTCGAACACTTGCGGATGCACCATGCCGCAACCGGCGATTTCCAGCCAGTCCTTGCCCATCTTCTTGACGAGCGCACTGCTGAAATCAATCTCGAAGCTCGGCTCGGTATAACTAAAATAGTGCGGACGGAAACGGATCTTCACGTCGCTGCCGAGCAGTTCCTTGAAGACGAATTCGACCGTGCCTTTGAGGTCGCCGACGGTAACGCCTTTGTCCACATAAAGTCCTTCAATCTGCTGGAAGGTCGGGTTGTGCGTGGCGTCGGCGTTGTCGCGGCGATACACGCGGCCCGGCACGATGATGCGCACGGGCGGCGGCTGCGATTTCATCACGCGGATTTGGACGGAGGAGGTGTGCGTGCGGAGAAGTCGGCGGTCACAGACCGCCGCTACAGCGGGTGTGTTTTGTAGCGGCGCTGTGTCAGCGCCGTTCGTTGCCAAATAAAACGTGTCCTGGGCGTCGCGGGCGGGGTGGTCGGCGGGCGTGTTGAGCGCGTCGAAGCAATGATACTCGTCCTCGATCTCCGGCCCGTCGGCGACGGCGAAACCAAGCTTTCGGAAAGCGCGCACGATGTCTTCGGTGACCTGCGTGAGCGGATGCAATTTGCCGAGCGCGCGGCGGCGTCCGGGCAATGTGAAATCGGTTGGCTCCTTCGGCAACGCGGCGGCGAGTTGAAGTTCTTCGCGGCGGGCGGCGAGCGTGGCCTCAAGTTCGACTTTGGCGACGTTGATGAGTTTGCCGGCGGCGGGCTTTTCTTCTTTCGGCAACGTGCCGAGTTGTTTCATCAGCGCGGTGAACTTGCCGTTTGCGCCGAGCCACGCGCCCTTGGTTTGTTCGAGCGCGGCAAGGTCGGGCGCGGCTTTGAGTTCCGCGCTGGCGGTTTGTTTTAGCGGTTCAATGTCGTCGAGAAATCCAGCCATAAAATTTTGAAAAGATTAGCCGCAGGAGAACGCAAAGGACACAAAGAAAATTCCGGCTTGCGAGGACGCCCGCCCCACCAAAATATTTTCAGTGTCTGCGTTCTTTGCGTTCCTTTGCGGCAAAAGAAGAACGGGCGGCCATTGCTGGTCGCCCGTTTATTTCAAATTTGAAATTTTAGATTTGAAATTGTTTACGCCTTGGCAAGTGTGGCGGCGGGCTTGGCCTTCAGCGCGGTTTTGGCGAGGGTCACCAGTTCGCCAAAGGCGGCGGCATCGGTCGCGGCGAGGTCGGCGATGACCTTGCGGTCGAGCGCGCACTTGGCGGCCTTGAGACCTTCCATGAAGCGGCTGTAAGTCAGACCGGCGGCGCGGGCGGCGGCGTTGATGCGAATCTGCCAGAGATAGCGGAAGGTGCGCTTTTTGACGCGGCGATCGCGGTAGGCATATTGCCGGCCGTGATCAACGGCGTCGGACGCGTAGCGGTAAAGTTTGGAACGTTTAAGACGGAAGCCTTTGGCGGCGGTCAGCATCCGTTTGCGACGTTTGCGGGAAGCGGGGGAGTTGGTAACACGCATGGTTCGTTATTCGTTAATGGTTTAATCGTTCAGTGGCTGAACGGGAGATTTTGGGTGATGCGGTAGGCATCAGTTTTGTCAACCACCGCCATCTTGCCGAGACGGCGGAGGCGCTTGGCGTTTTTGGTTTGGGCCAAGTGGCGGCGTCCGGCGCGTGAGCGCATGACTTTGCCGGTGCCGGTGATTTTAAACCGCTTGGCTACGGATTTTCTGGTCTTAATACCTTTGGGGCGTCGCATAAATTCAATTAGTGATAAAAAAGAGCGCGAAATCTACCTGTCCGCGCCACCCGAAGCAAGCGTGAAATTATTTTGAAACGATTGTCCGTTCCGTTCAGGGCAGGTTCGTGCTGATGTTGAACGGCATTCCGCCGGCCGGCTTGGTCACATCAATTGGCGCGCCCTCGTTGAGTTGCTTGAGAACGGAATCGGTGATGTCGGCGCCGGTGTCGCTGTAAACCACGACTTCGGTGGCGGCGGAATTGAGAACGAGCGTGTAATTACCAGCCTTGGACTTGTCGGCGACGGCCTTCTGGATGTCGGCGACGAGATTGCCGCTCATGCGCTGGCTTTTTTCAGCCAGATTCGATTCGGCCTGCCGCTGGTATTGTTCAAAGGCGGCCTTTTGGTTGTTCACATCCTTGGCCTTGTCGGCGATGGCCAGTTTGCGCTTGTCGCGTTCGTCCGCAGAAATGGCCGGGTCATTGGCCTGTTCCAAAAGCTGTTTGTAATCGGTCTGGGACTTTTCAAGGTTGTCCGCCATGTCCTTGAGATCCTTGCGGAGGTCGGCCTTGCTTTTTTCCAGCAAGGTCTGGGCGGATTTGGTTTTCCAATAGCCGTTGAAAAGCTTCTTCATGTCCACGCTGGCCGTCTTGGTCTGCGCGAAGGCCGGCACGCTTAAAAATGCCAGCAGGGAAATGGTCAGAACAATGTTTCGGATGTTTTTCATAAAGTGCATAGAGAATCAGAATTTACTGACAAGGCCAACCAAAATCAGTTCAAAATTATCGGCGGCGGCGTTTCATCTTAAAATTCGCGGGTGTAGCCGACGCCAAACTGGAACTGGCCGGAGCTGCTGTTGTAGGCGTCATGGGTGATGGGTATGCCGTAGTCAAGCCGCAACGGGCCAAGGTGCGGGATGTTCAGGCGCATGCCCAGACCCCAGTTGTCGTTGTAAGAACTGGAGAAGGAATAAGGCGCGGCACCCACCGCGCCGATGTCGTAAAACAGCGCGAAGCGAAGGCTCACGCCGCCGTCCTTTTCAAAAATTGGCACGCTGTATTCGAGTGAGCCAAACCAATAACTGTCCCCGCCGATAGGTTCATTCGGCATAGACCCGCCCGGCACATAGCTTGGATCGCGCGGAGCGATGTTACGGAATTTGAAACCACGCAGCGAGTAAAGACCACCCAAGTAATAGCGGTCGTAGAAAGGCACATCGCCGCCTTCGAGGCTGTCGGCGACGCCAGCGCGGCCGATGACCTCAAGGACGTGGCCCTTGAAGAAACCGGGGAAATACCAGGCGGTGTGGAGTTCCACCTTGTAAAATGTTTTGTCTCCGGTGCTGAATTCAGATGACAGTTCGCTCCGCTGGCCGTGGTTGGGAAGCTGGGTGCTGTTGCGCGTGTCGTAAGCCAGTGAGCCGCCGAGGCGCTGGTAAAGATGGTCGCCGGTCTCCTTCAGAATGTCTTGCGGCACGTTTGCATAATTCGGCAGCGGCGTAAAACCATTCGCTGCGTTATTCAGCGAAACGCCGATATCTTCAGCGGTGTAGCTGACACTGCCGATGAGAAAATCGCTGCCGAGGGCGCGAGTGAGGCTTATCTTCGCCCCGGTGCGGGTCTCGTCGTAAATGTTGTTGGGGCTTTCAAAGTTGAGATCGTGACGGTAGAGGTCAACGCCCAATGACAGCTTGCGATTTAGAAACCAGGGTTCTGTGAAGGAAAGTTCGTAGTCCTGACGTAGCGTGCCGAGCTGGACGCGTAACCGGATTTTCTGGCCGCCGCCGGTGAAGTAGGGCGGATGGAACAAATCGAAATTGCCCTGCGAAACTTCGGCGTAGCCGACGAGCGAATCCACGGAGCTGAACCCGGCGCCGATGGTGAAGTTGCCGGTGTTTTGTTCCTCAACATTGACGACCAGGTTTTTTCGGCCGGCGATGGGCGGTTCAATGGCTTCGGGACGCAAATCCACCTTGCTGAAATACTGCAGACCTTCGAGGCGCTGCTTGCTGATCTTGACGCGCACCATGTCGAGCGTGTCGCCGGGGGAGATCGCCAGTTCGCGGCGGATGACTTTGTCCTTGGTCTTGAGGTTGCCGTGAATTTCAATTTTTTGGACGTAGGATTTCTGCGAGTCGTCCATCTGAAATTCCAGATCCATCGTGCCGTTCTCGACGTTCGGCACGCGCAAAACGCGCAACGCCTGGCCTTGCGAAATTTCGACGTAGCCTTTGCTGCCGTAAAAATCCTGGACCGCCTCGGTGTCCTTGGTGAGGCCGTCGGGGGTGAACGTATCGCCTGAATCCATGGGCAAACCGTGCGCGCCGAGCTTGGATTTCAAATGTTCAAAATCATGCGTGGTTCGGAGTCCGCTGGTAATTTCCGCGTCGGTAAAAATTTTATTGCCCGACATTTTTACCTGACCGACCTTGTATTGGCGGCCTTCATAAACGTAATATTTTATGTCCAACTGGTTGGTCGTCGCCCGCTCAAACTTCACGTCCTTGATCTCAAAATCCAGATAGCCGTGGTTGCGGTAAAAATTGTTCAGCCGGTCGCGGTCGCCGTCAAATTCATCCTGCTTGAAGTAGCCGCTGCCGGTGAGCCACGAAAACGACCAGCGCCGGATCGTCTTGAGTTCCTTGCGCAATGCCTTTTGCGGAAACGCCGTCGCGCCGGGAAATTCCACATTCGTGATCTTGACCTTGGGACTTTCCTCGATGTGAAAGGTGACCGAGCCGTGACCGGTCGCCTCCTCGATGTTCAGGACATATTTCACGTGTGTGTCGGACAGGCCGTTTTTTTCATACAGCTTTTTGATCTCCTGCACGTCGGTGAACAGCTTTTGTTCGTCCAACGGTTCGCCGACTTTGGCGGTGATTTTTTTCTTCAGCTTCGAGTCGCTCAACTTCTGGTTGCCTTCGAGCTTGATGTCGGTGATGCGCGGACGCACCTGGATGATGTAGGTCAGCACCACGCCGCCGTCATCGGCTTGATCCACCGAGACGCGGATGTTGTAAAATTGCCCCGTGCCATAAAGCAGATGCACATCATCCTGCGTCAGCCCCATCTGATAACTGGAGCCGGACTTGGTCTTGATGTTGGAGCGGATGAATTGTTCGCTGACCGAGGCCGGCCCGACGAACTTCACGTCCACGCGGTCAATTTTTGGTCCCGTGCTCTGCGCCCACCCAGCGGTCGCGCAGCCTAACAACATGGAAACACCCAGGGGTCGAATGATGGATTTCATTTTTTATCTGCCAGATGGCACGTCTTCGTCGCTAAACTTTGCTGCGCTTTCAAAGCGCGTGTATGTTTTCAAGAAAGTCAAATTAACATCGCCCGTCGGCCCGTTGCGCTGCTTGGCGATCAGAAAATTCACCGGCACGCCGTCGCTTTCCTCGGGCGGTGCGCCGTCTTCATCATCACCCGCGTTCGGCTTGTAAAGCAGCCCGACCAGATCCGCATCCTGCTCGAGAGAACCCGACTCGCGCAAATCGCTCAACCGCGGTTTCCGGCTCTTGTCTTTTTCCAGTTCCCGGTTCAACTGGCTCAAAATAATGATCGGCACGTTCAATTCTTTCGCCAGCGCTTTCACGCCGCTGGAAATATCGGCAATTTCCTGCTGCCGGTTTTCTTGCGCCCGCCGCGCAGTAGAGTTTAGAAGCTGCAAATAGTCAATAATAAACAACTTGATTCCATGCTGCTGCGCCATGCGCCGCGCCCGCGCCCGCAACTGCAAAATCGAAAGCCCCGCCGTGTCGTCAATGAACAGTTTCGACCCCGCCAGCCGTCCCGATGCCGACATCAGTTTCGGAAAATCCGACTCGCTCATGAACCCGTCGCGGATGCTCCGCAGGTTCACGCGCGCCACCGAGCACAACATGCGCAGCACCAGCGCCGCCGCGCTCATTTCCAGGCTGAACACGCCCACCGGCTGCTGCGATTCCAGCGCGACGTGTTCCGCGATGTTCATCGCCAGCGACGTTTTGCCCATCGAAGGCCGCGCCGCGATGATGATCATCTCTCCGCCGTGCAAACCGTCCGTCAGCCTGTCCAGATCCGGGAAACCCGTCGCCAGCCCGCTCAACTGACCCTTGCGGCTGAAATAATTTTCAATCTGGCCGAGCGACTGCGTCACCAGTTCTTTGACGCCGACAATGTTGCCCTGCGCCCGCGATTCGTTGACGCGCAAAATTTCCTTCTCCACATCATCCAGCAGCGCCTCCACATCGCCTTCGTAATCAAAAACGCGCCCCACGACCTCCGTGCAGGTCTGGATCAATTTCCGCAGCAAAAATTTTTCGCGGACGATGTCGAGGTAATAGCTCAAGTTCGCCGCGCTCGGCACTGCATCCTGCAACTGGCTCAAATACGCGATGCCGCCGATCTGTTCCAGCAACTGCCGGTCCTTCAAATTCTGCTGCACCGTGATCAAATCAATCGCCTTCCGCGTATTAAACATGTCCGCCAGCGTCTCGTAAATCGTCTGGTGCCGCAGATCGTAAAACGCCTCCTTGCCATTGTCCTTGAGCTTCTCGATGCACTCGCCCAGGCATTCGTTTGGCGACAGCAGCGCGCAACCCAGCACGCCTTGTTCGGCCTCCGGCGAATGCGGCGGCAAACGGTCAACCGCCGGGCGGGCATCGGAGCGGGCCGGCTTCTGCCGCCGCGCTTTTTTCAAATCAGCACCCGCACCGGCGGGTTCGGAAACGGAATCAATCATGCGAACAGAATCGCCGTTGGAAAATCGGCGGCAAGACAAAGTTGTTTTTCTTGTTCCCACATTATTCGCCGTCCCAATTTCAAATAAAAAAGCCGCACTCAAACGAATGCGGCTGGTGAAATGAAACTGTGCGCCGGGATTATTTCGCCGTTGCTGTCGGCGCGGGCGTCGGCGTTGAACCCTGATGGTTCGGATCGCGTTCGACGTGGCTGGCGCTGTCCCACGCGCGCAACTGTTCCGCGTTGCCCTTGTAAAGATTTTGCGCGATGACATCGAGATAGTTCACCTGCTTCTTGCCGTCGCGCGCCAGTTGCGCAGTGGCCGTCGTGCTGGCCACGCCCTTTTCGCGGCCCGCCTCATGCGTGCCCTTGACGGAGCCGATGGCGGTCACGGCGGCTTGCAGGTCGGCCACAAACGTCGCCGGCAGGGCGTGATCCGTGAACTGCGTCACCCGCGCGGCCTTGGCCGCCTTCGTCGCCACGTCATCGGACGGAGCCACGGCCAGTTGCGTGAGATAGGCGTTGGCCGTCGCCAGCACCTCGGCCGGATTGTAATGCTCCGGCGGCGCAAACCGATCGTCAAAACCCGGCACATCCTGCGCGATGGCGTGGGCGGTGCGGGCGATGGCTTGCAAATCGGTGTCCAGCGTCAGCAACAGCGCGTTCTGCGCCGTCACCTTGCCGCCCTTTTGCGTGGCCCCGGCATCCACCAGTTTTTTATTGTCGCTGCCAAGGTTGGCGGAATATGTCGCGCCTTTGCTCCCGGCGGGAATATCGGCGCTGTTGGTTTTCCAAAAGGTGATGACGCGGCCAAACATGTCGCAATCCCGAATGATTCTTGCTTGCATTTTGAACTCCTGGTTAGGTGTTGATGTTATGCGGTCGGAAACGACCGTCCCTTTTAAGGTCTTTCCGTCCTGTTCCCGGCGAGCCTGCGGACGGCTGGCCGGGAATGCAATCCCTGAATTGCCCATCGCTTCGGAATTTTTGTCCGCCCTTTGCGCCGGCTGCAGAACCTGATTAACCGCGAAATATACGAAATCAACGCCGTCCTTCTACCGTAGCAGCCGACGTGAGGAGGCTCTAACTTTCCGCCGGATGAGAATGAGCCTCCTTACGTCGGCTGCTACCTCAATACACCAGCACCAGCACCGGCAGGCTGATCTGGAAATACCGCGGGTCATCCGCCGCGCCCGCCAGCGACGCGATTTCACCCTTGGCCAGCTTGGGGAAATGATGAATGAAGAAGGATGAATGATGAATTAACGCCGTCGCGAGCCGGTTGCCGTTTTATTTCTTCATTCTTCATTCATACTTCTTCATTTGCTTTTGGAAACCCACCGTGGCCACCGTCCCGCCCAGTTTCACCGTGCGACTGGCGGCGATGGGCAGCGGGGCAAATTTTCCGGCTGCTTTCAACAAAACTAAATCATTCGCCGCATCCACCTTCACCATCTAGCGTCCGAATAAAATCAACGCAAACTTCACCGGCAACATTAATATCATAAGCCATAAAACCAATTCTGGTCCCTTGGGCGTTTCGGGATTGGGCGAACCGACCCAGTCGCCGGCTTGGCGGTTAAGTCCCCGCGCCTTTGCGGACACGGGCCTTGTGTTGTGAACCAGCGCGACCGGGCTGGGAGCCGGGGCAGAATTGCCATTTTGATTTTTATTCATCGTCAATCGGTTTAAGTCAACTGGTGTTAGCTGACTTCTGCGAACTGATGATGAAAATGACCTAACCGGGCGGAAGATTCATGGGGTATAACAGCCCGCGATTTAGCACACGGGCGGAGACTTGGGCGCGATGCTGCGGAAGGCTTGCTTGATTTGTTTTTTTATGTCCCGGCGGATCAATGCGCGGGCATTTTGCACCAACCTTTTCTGTCCCGGCTTGCCCGGCACATTTTCTTTATAGGCATCCCCGTTCCAGTAGCCTGAAAAATCTTTGTGATTCTCAAAATCTTTCCCGTAATGGTGAACAAAAGCAGATTCGCCCAGCTTCCACCACTCCAAAAAATTTTGACGGGATAGCGGCGAAAGCGTTTTCAGTTTTTCTATCTGTGCATCGCTTAATCCTGTTTTGTGAACATCGCGTATCCCCGGCAAATCAGGCAAGATGAGCGAGCAAGAGGGTTCAAAGTCGGAAATGTTCTGTTCCTCGCGGCGGAAATATTCAATCATCTGCCAAATTTGGTAAGCAATGTAAGTTTCTGTGCTTTCCACAAGCGAGAATGATTTGCGGCCATCGCGTGCGGTATTTAATGGCGCCGCTTCGCCCAAATTCAGAAACTTCATCAGTGCCTTATTCATCCGCTCTGAATCCTTGCCCCAGGCCGTAAAGCAGGGCCATATCAATTGATGCCGTGCGATTGGCCTGAAGAACTCTGGCCGTTTGCCACAAACTTCACCGAGAGATTTTACGGACAACAGCGCCAAGTGATAAAGTCTTTCTGCTGCATGGTGATTTGCTTTTTCAGTGATCTCACTGATCAGCCACTCAAAATAAAATTCAATCGCAGGGCCATATAACATTAGTGGCATTGGTATATGTGGCAACCCTTGCTTGCGTCGCCGATTATGCCGAATCCCTATGAGTAGCATTTCAAGCGCGTGATCTTCTTCAGACATTTCCGCTGGGTCATCAGGGAAATAAGACGCCCTAGACTTCCTGATTTCGTCGCGCTGCTTATCGGACATTCCTTTTTTCATTTTGAGTCAAGCGACGGGATTTTTTGGACGGCGGAGGGCGATGTGTGAAGGGGGTGACTTTTGGCGCGCATGGTTCAAAAACTTTTCAACAGACTCAGACTGGCGTAGCTTTCCATTCTCGAAGCCTCGTCAGCGTTCACCTTGAAGCGAGTTTTTCATTTAACCGTTTTATAAGCTCTTCGTCAGACAGCAGGGATATTGCTTTATAGCTTCTCAGCTCAATTGGCAGAACGCCTTTATCGAATGCTCGTTTTTCATCCCTAACGATGTCAATCGCTTGATTTATGACTAACTCATTAACGTTTGTTCGGCTGTCAATTATCCCGGTAAGCATGGTGAGATGGATTCCAGACTCCGCCCACGCTTTCTGCACGAAATACTCCCTCCAAGCTTTGGTTTCTTCAATATCTGAATCAATCTTCTTTCGCCAATCATCTCTCGAATCGTTGTAGATACGAATGCAATCATCCATCCGAGTTTGGAAAACGGCAGGTAGCTCATCTTTACTTAAATCTCGCATCTTCTGGATTTTAATAGCGGTGTCCGTTAATAAATCTGAAAATTTGCTATAGCTTAAGCCAAGCTTAAGCCCTGTGTTTACCCCTTTCAGCTCAGCAACAAGTTCCTTGCAGGTGGCTTTTGCAGAGTCAGTCTTCGGAAAATCGCCAATACTTATCGGATAAACAAGTCGCGAAAGCGAAAGAATTTCCGCTTCCTGCATTTGCTTAATCGCTGCGGCGCGTTGCTCAAAAAATTGTTCTCTAGCTAGTTTTTCTTTCGCTGCTTTTTCTTCCCGTTGCTGCTGAAGCTTCTTGGCATCATATCCACATTGCAATTGTGCCTGTTCAGACATGTTTGTGAACTTGACACGATCATACCTAAATTCATCCCCATACCGGAGCAGAACTCCATCCTTTTCAATCGTTAAAATTACAACATTGCTGTATTCGATTCCGGAAAGGTCACGGAATGACACTGTTTTGGCCTGGCCGGAATACAAACTGGTAGCCATGCTCAAAAAAAACAGGAGAAAGATTTGTTTCATTGTTTGATTCCTTCAGGTTGCCGCGTTTTGCCCAATCGTGTTTGTTTTCCGCAGGATGGACAGGCGACAGTTTCGCCCAAGTTTTCTACTTCAAACTCAATATGAATCCCGCAATGCTCGCATGGAGATTTGGCAATCATTTTATCTTCACTTTGGAACTCACGATGTTGGTGACGAAATGCGGTTGGCCGCAATCCCATGCCTCAAAAGTTGTGCCGCCAATTTCAATCGTGCCTGTTTTCACCGCAAGAACGGAAATTTCCTGATCCACCGCGCCGATGTGGTAGTGATTTATGAAGACGCGCTTTTCAGGAACTAAATCCGATGACACCAGCCGCTTTTGATAATGGTCGGAAGTGCCGCTGTAAGTGCCGGGCGTGCCTTGACCTGCCACGAACAAGTTTTCATAAACATTGTTGGTGGTGAAAGTTTGCAGCACCACGCCGTTCGTTTGGACTTCAAGAATTTTGCCGGTCTGAATTTGCCAGAGTTTGCTATAACTGGAATTGTAAAGCTGCCCGTTCACTTCGCGGAAATTCGGCGCGGCCTGAAGGATGTTGGTGCGCGTGACAATGGTGAAATTTGTCTGCGCAGGCGATGAAATCGCCGCCAAGCTGACGATAACGCCAAGAACGATTTTCAATTTCATGGCGAAGTGTTTCCACGGTTGGTTCGCATGACTGACATCTTCAAACTTTGCCGGAAAACGGCAAGCACAATTAAAATCTCTCCCCGCGCCATATTTTGCAACGGCGGCAGCGCGCTCTTGCGGAAACACCGCCGCGTCTGGTAGTGTCCCGTCATGCTGGTGTTTATTGATGAATCGGGCGATCCGGGCTTGAAACTCGAATCCGGCTCGACTGACTATTTCATCGTAACGCTGGTGGCCTTTGAGGAAAATGAGGAGGCGCTGGCAGCCGATCAGCGGATTCAATTGCTGAAACGGGAATTAAATTTTTCGCCGGAATTTGAGTTTCATTTCAACAAGGTAAAAGGGGCTTACCGCGAAGCGTTTTTGTCCGCCGTGGCGGGCTTTGGCTGGTTTTATTTCAGCATGGTCATCAATAAACGGAAACTCACCGGGGCCGGCTTCAAATTCAAGGAATCGTTTTACAAATACGCCTGCGGGCTGGTGTTTGAAAATGCCAAGCCATATCTGGACAATGCAACGGTGGTGATTGACGGCAGCGGGAGCCGGGAATTTCGCCGGGAACTGGGAACGTATCTGCGGAAGCGGATCAATGACAAAAAGGGCGATAGCCGGTTTATCGGCAAAATCAAGCTGCAAGATTCGCACTCAAATAATCTGCTGCAATTGGCGGACATGGTTTGCGGCGCGGTGGCGCGAAGCTACAGCCAAAAGGAGGATGCGGAAACGTATCGCCGACTGATTGCCCATCGGGAAATTTACGTCCAATTCTGGCCGAAATAGAAAAACTCCGGCTCTATCCTTTCGGAACGCACACCATACGGTGACAGTTCAAGCCGGAGTTGTTATCCGCCACGACAATACGCGCCGCGCGCCCGGTTGTCAAATCCGGTTTGCCGGTCGCGCCCTGATTTAAGCCATTGACAGTTGCAACGCGGCGAGCGGTGCAACATCGCGTTCAATGACGCGCGCCTTTTCCTGCCGGGCCAGCCGCAAATCGTAATCGGCCTGCAA
>DMQW01000198.1 GCA_003455565.1 Limisphaerales bacterium | reverse complement strand
CGCGCGGCTTGAAAACATTTTCGCCGGGGCTTGGCACGGGCGCGGATGCGTCCGCCGGCTGATTCTTGCCATCCGTTCCGACTGGCAGGCCGGATTATTGGCCGGACACCACCCCGCCGCCGTAAGGATTCTTTTTGAACGATGCTTTTCCCGTGCTGATTACGGACCTGCTCGGCTCCTTTATGAGTGCATTTCCCAGCGCATTTTCTACGGAATGAAATTTTTGGCGTCCCTTTTGGCGTCTAATCGGCGGCTTGCCAATACTCCCAAAACTCCCAAAAGGGTGCTTTTGGTGGTTTTGCCGCTTTTGGCAGTGTGGTTTTCATGGCGCGAGGGTTGTCAGCCGAATAACTTCGCTGGGGCGTCCGCCCGTTTCCACTCGCTCCACGGTGAACCGTTCCGGGAATTGTCCAGCAAGGCCGCGAACTTCTTCCGGTGTGATGCCGTGGCTTTTGTCGAGGTTGCGGAGTGTTTCCTTGCCGTTCGGCTTGCCGGCAAGAATGGCGAGCAGCGCGTCCGCGCGCTTGGCGCGTTTCTGCATCCGGGCTGCGTTGGTGATCTGTAGTGAGGAGCGGGCGCACCACCGCATGATTTCTACCGCCCGCGCCGCTTGCTCGCCGGTGAGTTCCTGGGCTTCGTGGTTGTCGGCTACGCATTGCCCGACGGCAAGGCGGATGGCGTTTTCCCGCCAGCGTCCAAGCTCCGCTTCAATGTCCCGAAATTCCCCGCGCCGGAGTTGCACGGCTTCGTTGTGGAAATGGCGGAAAATTTCGCGGGCTTCCGGGGTGCAAGTGAAACAGTGCGGATTTTCGGCAAGGGCTTTGCGCCGCGCAAGGATGCCACGAATGAGTTGGTTCCATGCCGCTTCCGTTTCGCCTTTTATTTGCCGGAAGATGCCATCGTCTTCCAGCGGTTCCGTCTCCACGATAACGGCGATTGTTCGCGCGGTCATGCCACGCTCAAAGGCTTCTTCGTTGTCCATGAGTTCGCGGACAATGGACGGTTGCACCAGCAGAAGTTCAGCAAGGCAGGGTTTAATCTGGCAGGTTCCGCGCCCGACGCGATCACTCCGATATGGCTCCACGCTGTAACCAGACAAGTGAAGATCAAAGTCTGCCGCATCGCCTTTGGTGTATTTACCAAGCATGACGCGAACGGTTGCGCCAGCTTCCGGTGAATAGCAAAACAAGCCGAGGTTGTTCATCTTGAATTGCATTTCCATTGCCTCGCTGGTGATGTTGCCTAGCCAGTAAGTCGGCAAAGCGTCCAGAAACGGCTCAATCGCATCGAGCCGGGCTTGTGCTTGCTCTAAATCGCGCCGGGCTTCGGCCTTCTCCATTTCGCCCATCGGTTTCTTTTTGCCGCGCTCGCCGGTTTTGCCGCTGGCAAGCTCATTCACAAGATTGGTAATTCGCTTTTCGAGGATGGCTTTTTCAATTTTTAACCCCGGAAGTTTATTTCGCTTGAAGTCCGCTTCTAGTTCCGCCGAAGCATCGAGTAATGGTGCTACCAACAGATCGGCTACACTGCCTTTGCCGGATGACTTTGCGGCGGCGATAATCACGAAAAGATTTCCGTGAGATTGTTTCTTGCCGTTCACGGCACCGGCAAGGGTGAAGGCGTTGCCCAGCGCGCCACTCACGATGCCCACGGCACACATGGCCGGGAGTTGCACCGGGACGCGGAGAACATCCGCCACGTTTTCCACCATTGCGCGCATGACTGGATTAAGCGCGTGAATCGGAAACTGGCCCGGCTCTAACTCTGGCGTGATGGTGTCCACCGCTGCCGCGCCGTTCACCATTGCCACGCTGCCGGGCTTGTAAATGTGGTTTGGATTCATAGCGGCAGCATCCTTTCCACGCGGGCGAAGCTGGCAACGTCCATCAAAAGTGAATCGTTCAAGTCGTTCACCGGCTTGCCGTCCACTTGCACAAGGCCGGCAAAGCTGAAGGCGTCCACGGACGCCCCGGCGGATGCCAGTTGCACGGCCCAGCGTTCCACCGCCATGCGTCCCGCTTCATCATCATGCCCAAAGATGCGAACACGCTTGCCGACGAATAATGGCAGGGCGTCCGCGTGAATCCTTTGGGATGCCCCCAGCATCGCTACGGGAACGCAAGACACGTCCCGCTTGGGGTAATATGTGGACGGTTCCCACAACGCGAGATAATGCGCGGCCAGAAAATCGCCCCCGCCTTCGCATAGAGCAATGGCCGGAAAGTTTTTCGCTTCCGTGATGCCGATGGGCCAAGACGCCCACGAGCCGGGCAGCGTCCACGCCTTCGCGCCGATATGTTCCCATTGCTGCCCGTCCATCCGGCGGGCTTGGGCGTTCACGCGGGCGGCGTCTGTGATTATCCACGCCAGCCAGTTTTTAAGCATGGCAAACCAGAGCAAGCCGCGTTCACTTGCCCACTCGATACCTTCCCGGCCAATATTGCGAAGGCTGGCAAGGTGTTGAATTTCGTCCGCCGTCCCGCGCCGGAAATCAGGGAAGACGGGCTTGGGTTTGGTGTCCGCCGGGCGCGGACAAGCCGCGCGCGGCGCGGGCGTGAAATGTCCGCCAGCCAGTTCAATGAATTTTTTGCAGGCGTCTTTTTGCGATAGGCCGGTTGCCCGCTGGAAAAAGTCCACCGCGTCCCCGGCTTCCCCGGTCGCGAAGTCATGCCAAAGGAGCCCGTCCGCCGAAACGGAAAAGCTGGGTTTGGCGTCTTTGCGGAAAGGTGAATGGCAGTTTGCCGACGGTTTGCCGGCAAATCCGAAATGAATCCAAAGGGCGAAAATGTTCCACCGCGCCTTGGCGTCCGCCACCGTTGACTGGCCTGCATTGTAGGAGTGAAGTGATTTCATAAAGTTAGTGTTTCGGCGCGTTTTCCTTGGCTGGAGCGCGCCGATTTAACTATGCGTTCACCGTTTCTTCCTGTCCGCATTGCGCGATGTAATCCAAGACGGATTTGAGCAGGAAAAGCCGCGTGCCTTTGATTGCGCCCGGATCGCGAAGGGAACGGGTTTCAATCTGTCCCTTGCCGCCCAGCTCGTAAAGTTTCGCGCGGGACAAACCACTGTAAAATTCCAGTCCGGCGCGCGGTGGCCTAATCCAGATAGGAAGTCCGGCGTGTTGGTCGTTAAGTAGTTCCCGCGCCTTTTCAGGTATGGGCCTTGTGGTTTCACGGGCATTGCTGCCCCCGTTGGTAGTGTCAGATATAATCTTCACACCAACATTTTGAAGTCAACCGACTCAAAAGGCGTGGACACGAAAACACCCCCCATTATTTGTTCACTTACCCGTGCGGGGGGACGACTCTAACAATCGGTGGGCCTGGGCGAAGAAGGCGAAGACGTTTGCGCCATTGGCGAACAGAAAGCATCGTTGGTGATGCCGTTGGAAATTGCAGCTTGCAAAGATCAGCCAAAGCCTGATCTGTAAAATAACAGAAGGAGGGGACATTTTTGGAAAAACTGTCGGGCACGCAAAACCAGAAACACACTATAAAATCTGCAACGCCTGTCTCTTATACACATCTCCGAGCC
>DMQW01000200.1:889-4624 GCA_003455565.1 Limisphaerales bacterium | reverse complement strand
ACGACCGGCTCGGCCTACTTCAGCGACCCGCAGTGGACGAATTATCCCGGTCGCTTCTACCGCCTCCGCTCGCCGTGATTGTTGAGGAGCGGAAAGTTATTTCATAAAACTTCGGCAGCCAGCACCGGCTTTTCCATCATGGACGATGGTTATTTGATTTCAAATTATCATGTGGTCAAGGATGCGACGAAGGTTCGTTTGCTCACGAGCGCGGGTTTGATTGACGCCAAGGTGGTTCAGGTGAATGTGGCCAATGATCTGGCGTTGCTCAAAGCAAATGCAGAAGGAAGAATGCAGAATGCAGAAACGGGGCAGCAGCAAACTCATTTTCATGCCCGTGAGTTGATTCCGGTGATGATAACATGATGAGGTAGGGTTACACCCCATAGAAAAATCCGGCCCGTCGCGTAGCCTTTTCCAGAAAGCAGAGGCAGGATGTCTTTGCTGAAATAGCTCCCCCCAAAAAACAAAATGAAATTGTCCTTAAAACCGCATCACTTGAAACGCTACAAGGACATCGCGCTGCTGTTCTGGAAGTATGGCACTTCTGATTTGGCCAAGGAATTTGCCAATGAGGCTGCGGGCGATGAGAAAACACTTCTGGCCGCCAAACCCGGCCAGCCCGCGCCGGAAGAGCTGGCGGACGATTTGGAAAAAATGGGGCCGACGTTCATCAAATTCGGCCAGTTGCTTTCCAGCCGGCCTGACCTTTTGCCGGAACCTTATTTGAAGGCGCTCGCGCGTTTGCAGGACAAGGTCAAACCGTTTCCTTACGCTGAAGTGGAACAAACTGTCGCGAGCGAACTCGGCATCCGCATTTCCAAAGCCTTTTCATTTTTTGAGGAAAAACATCTGGCCGCCGCATCGCTCGGACAGGTGCATCGCGCGGCCTTGCGCGACGGGCGTCCCGTCGTCGTGAAAGTGCAGCGCCCGGAAATCCGGAAACAAATCGCGGAAGATTTTGAGGTGCTCGAGGAAATCGCGGACTTTTTTGACGAACATACCGACATTGGCCGCCGTTATCGTTTCGGAAAAATTCTCGCGGAATTCAAAAGTTCCATTTTGCAGGAACTCGATTATCAACGGGAAGCGTCCAATCTGGCCACGCTGGCAAATAATCTGAAGGAATTTCCGCACATTCTCGTTCCGCTGCCCGTGCCCGATTACAGTTCGCGCAGCGTGTTGACGATGGATTATGTCAGCGGGACAAAAATCACCGCGCTAAGTCCCATCGCGCAACTGGACATCAACGGCGATGTTCTGGCCGAGGAACTTTTCAAGGCGTATCTGAAACAGGTGTTGATTGACGGTTTTTTTCATGCCGATCCGCATCCGGGCAATGTTTTTCTCACGGACGATGGTCGCGTGGCGTTGCTGGATTTGGGCATGACCGGGCGGTTAAGTTCAAACATGCAGGAAAATTTGTTGCGATTATTGCTCGCGATCAGCGAAGGCAACGGCGATGAAGCGGTGAAAATTGTTCTACGGATCAGCGAAACTGCGGATGACTTCGACGAGGCGGAGTTCACCAAAAAAGCGACGGAATTTGTTTCCGAACAGCGCGACCAAACTTTGAATCATCAGGACGTGGGCAAAGCCTTGATGGAAGTATCCAGAACGGCCGCCCAAACCGGACTTTATGTTCCAACCGAATTGACCCTGCTGGGGAAAACCCTTCTTCAACTGGAGGGGATCGGGAAAATTTTGTGTCCGAATTTCAATACCAACGCTTCGGTGCGCCGGAATGTCGCCGAACTCATGACGACCCGGATGCGCAAAGCCGCTACGCCGGGACATTTATTTGCATCATTAATGGAGATGAAGGATTTTGTTGGCGGCCTGCCGGGGCGCGTAAACAAGATTTTGGACGTCGTCGGCAATTCTGAATTGGAAGTAAATGTCAAAACTCCCGACGCGCGTCATTTGCTCAACGGCTTCGAAAAAATCGCCAATCGCGTCACCACCGGCATTATTCTCGCGGCGCTGATTGTCGGGGCGGCGCTGATGATGCGAATCAACTCCACCTTCCAGATTTTTGGCTACCCCGGCATCGCCATGATTTGTTTTTTGATTGCGATTGGCGGGAGTGGCTGGCTGATCCTGGGCATTCTTTGGAAAGATTACCAGGACAAGCACAAGCGGAAGGAGTGAATATTCCAATTCTCAAAGGCTCATGCGCCGTTTGTGGCCATCGAAGCCACGGCCTCACAGTGCTCGTCGGTATAGTCGGGAATACCCTTTTAGGGCTTCTCGGGAGGGGTGGTCTTTTTGGACTCTTCTGTCTTGGTCACGGTGCCATCCGATGACTTGGTAACGGTCTTCTCCTTCGATTTAACAGTGCCGTCGCTGCTGACGGTGCTGCTTTTGTCGCTGGAAACCTGTCGGTCGCACCCGACCAGTAGAATTGACAACGCCAAGGCGGACATTGCCACGCAAGTTACAATTATATGATTCTTCATGAAGATAAGATACGCGATGGGCTGGATATTGAGTATGGGGTGATTACCCTACCTCCGCTCGGTCAGGAATGATGCACCGCCTTGGAATTGTGCCCCAACGCCTGCTGCCGAACCGCTCCGGGTTGGGGCAGTCGTCGCCAAGAATCCGGCAGTGGCGGAAGCAGGCCGGTCTGGGATATAACAACTGCCAAATTAATTTTGAAGACAACCTGTCCTCTCAATCTTTTCGTTCAGCGATTGCGATTAAGCGCAAGATTAAGATTGGGGCCTGGAAAAACCCGCCGCGCAACGCACTTGCAGGCGGGCGCGAACCTTGTATTTTCAGCGGGCTAGGAATGGCATGGAAAACAGTCCGCTCAAAATTTTATTGATCAGCGGTGACGCGAATCTTTCGCGCCACATCAGCGAGCTGTTGCAGGCGACGGGGACGGATCTGGACGTGACGCTGGAGCCGACCGTGAACGCCGGGCTGGCCATGGTGGCGACGAATTCGTTTCACGCCGTCCTGTTGGAACTGGCGCAGGCGAACACGGCGGCGCTTTTTCAAATCACTTCGCTCACCACCAAGGCACCGCGTCTGCCGGTGCTGGTCATCGGGCCGGGCGAAGACGAGACGTTTCTGGCGGAAGCCGTTTTCAGCGGCGCGCAGGATTACCTGGACCGCGAACAACTGGCGGCGCTGGCGTTGCGGCATGCGATCCAATGCGCCATCGCGCGGCAGCAGGAGCGCATCGCCTTGGTCGAGGAAAAGGAAAATTACTACGGCATTTTCGACCATCTGGTCGAAGGGATTTTCCGCACGACGATTGACGGGCATTATCTGCTGGCGAACGTGGCGCTGGCGCGGATTTACGGTTACGACTCGCCGCTGCAACTGATGGCGGCCATCCAGGACATTGCCAGCGGGCTTTATGTGGAAACGAACCGGCGCGAGGAGTTTTCCCGGCTCATGCAGGAGAACGACACGTTGAGCGGGTTCGAGTCGAAGATTTACCGCAAGGACGGCACCATCATCTGGATTTCCGAAAACTGCCGCGCCGTGCGGGATGCGCAGGGAAAACTGCTTTACTACGAAGGCACGGTCGAGGACATCTCCGAGCGCAAACGTGCCGAGGAACAGATCCGCCGCGCGACCGGCGAGCTTTCGCGCAGCCGTGAGGAGCTGCGCACCAAGAATTCGCTGATGGAGGAAAGTCTCCGCACCGCGCGCGAAATCCAACTGACGATGCTGCCGCAGCAGTATCCGAATTTTCCGCCGGACGCGGCACCGGAGAAC
>DMQW01000200.1:0-712 GCA_003455565.1 Limisphaerales bacterium | reverse complement strand
GAACAGCGCGTTCCAATTTGTCCACCGCTACGAACCGGCGGAATCTGTCAGCGGCGATTTCTTCAGCGTCTCGGCGATTTCCGGCACCGAGGTCGGCGTGTTCATCTGCGACGTGACGGGACATGGCATCCGCGCCGCGCTGGTCACGGCGATGATCCGGGCTTTGTCCGAGGAATTAAAACCGCTCGCGCGCGAGCCGGGACATTTTTTGCGGAAGTTGAATTTTGACCTGTGCAGCATCTTGAAAAACACCGGGTCGCCGATGCTGACCACCGCGTTTTATGCCGTGGCGGACTGCCGCACGGGAATTTTGAGATTTGCGAATGCCGGCCATCCCAAGCCGCTGCTCATCCGCCGCTCGCTGGACCGCGTGGAACCGCTGGCCAACAGCCTCGGGCGCGGCCAGCCGGCGCTGGGGTTGTTCGAGGATCCGCCTTATGAAACTTCCGAGACGACGCTGGCGCCCGGTGATTTCCTGATGCTGTTCACCGACGGCATTTACGAAGTGCAGGGACAAAACGAGGAGCTTTACTCGCAGGAACGGCTGTTGCTGGACGTGAAAAATCTGCTGCGCCATCCGCCGGGAATCCTCTTTGACGAACTGCTGCAAGTCATCCGCGGGTTCGCGGTCGGCGGCGCATTTGATGACGATGTCTGTCTCGTGGGCATGGATTTCGTCGGATCGCCGCCGAACAAATCGTGACACGAAAAT
>DMQW01000073.1 GCA_003455565.1 Limisphaerales bacterium | reverse complement strand
GTCGGCGTATAAGGCTGGCCGTTGTGGCCATTGGGCACGCTCGTCGGAGAAACCTGGATCAGAACCTGGTTTTCCAGGTTGTCAATGCTCGTGCCGTTGGGATAGACCACCGGAGCATTGGTGGAACCGTCGTAGGAGGCCCAGACGAAATATGTGAGGTAAAACAAATCCGTGAGATCACCGCCGGGCGTCTCGTTGAAATAGGGCGTGCCATCCATCACATCGCCAAAGCTGTTGAAATAAGTCGGGCCGACTTTGTCAAAAGTGATTGTGGTGGACGGAATAATAGTTCCCGGTCCGGCCAAGTTAGGCAGCACATTGGCCGTGTCAAAGTTGAGATTACGAGCGTAGGATGACGCTCCAATAATAGGATCCTGCGGAGTGGTTGCCAAATCTGCAGCGGAAAACAGAAAGTCAGGCGTCGTCACGATGCGTTGGAAATGCTGCGTTACCGCCTTGCTATTGGTCACAAAAACCATCGTATAATTGTTCGTAACCGGCTGCCAATACTGGCCCAGAAGCGAATCATAATCAGCCCGGACAAACTTGATGTTCTTGATGCCCTGATACAATCCCGTGGCGTTGGTGGTTTGCGAGCACGTCACGGGGTTGATGACAAAAGTGTAATTGGTGAAATACGTGACCAGGATTTGGGAAAAGGAGTAACTGCTGGTATTCGTGGCGGTCACCACGTTGGTGCTGGCCGAGGTGATGAAGTTGGTGGTCGCCGTGACGTTGGTAAGCCCGGTGTAAAGGATGTCCAACGGGCACACATTGGTCTGGAACATCGGCAGGACGAAAAAGTCTCCGGACGGGACTTTGGTGTTGACGAGGGTCTGGCTGGTGGTGTTGGTAGTGGGGACGCCCGGATACGGGGAGCCGTAGTTCGGCCCCACGGCGATGCTCTGGAGATACGAAACGCTCTGGCTGTAATAGTGGTTGGTGAAGATATTGGCAAACTTATAGACAAACCTGTCCTGCTGAAAAAGCGTGTAGTTGGTCACCGTCACCAGCTTGATCGTCCCGTAAGGGGAGCCTATCCCGCCGCTGGTGAAATAAGCAGTAACGGTCGCATTTGAAGCCATGACGAAATAGTTAGTGACACTCGAAATCACCAAGCCGGGATACATCGCCTGCAGCGCTGCCGGGCCGTTCGTTTTGGATGCCTCCAGGAGCGCCCGCAAATCCCCGTAACCATAGGTGCCATCGTAAAAATAGAACCCGCTGGCGTTGGTGCCGGTGCCGGTGGGAAACAACTGCTGCGTGCTGAAGTTGGTGCTGATGGTGAACAACAGGCTTTGCGGGGCCGCAGTTTCCCAGTTGATGTTGTTTGTTTGAAGCAAATACCTCAACCCCGCCACGTCGTCGCGGGTCAGGCCGGTGTAAAAATCACCATACCCGATGGCAAACGAAGCCACGGGCGAATAAATATCCGCCAAAGGATCCACAGAGAACGGCACTGCCAGCGCCAAAACAGGGGATCCCTGACAAACTTCCAAAATCTGATAGCTGTAAAGGGTGTCGTTTATATAAGGCGAGTATTGAAGCTGATTCAAAGGACTTGAAACATAATCATAGTTTCTTTGCACCACCAGATATTCCATGCCTACCGGACAGGGGACATTGCCAACATGATCCCGGTCATGCAACGTCCATGTCCATTCCACCGGATCCGCCAGCCCCATCTGCTCCACCATTGCTCCCAGCGCCCACGATTTCAGATCAAACAATCCCAAAGCCTGCGCCTGATAATTGATATGGCGTGTTTCCAAGGGAAATTCCGAAAGTGACTTGCTGTAATTATCCACATTCGTAAGCGCATTCAAAATGGCAAACGCGCCGTCCACCGCCACCACGCCGTTCGACCCGAAGTAATCGAGGAAATTCTGGTCGTAGGCGTAATACACCACCGGCGTGTTGCGGCGAAATTCTTCACCGAGGTTTTTCGGTGCCACAAGGCTGCTGGGCGGACCATAGCCGATCGCCGTCGTCTGCCAGGCATCGCCGCCGTTGCCAACCGGCCCCGCCAGCGAATAAGCCCAGGCTGAAGGCAGCAGGCCAAACCCCACCGCGCCCGCCAGCAAAATTGTCTTCATCACTTGTCGCATATAATTTTTCACTGGCGCAACAGCATCACCTGGTAATAACCGGCCTTGCCACCGCCGACATAAATTGAATCGTTCGTGCCGGCCGCAAACCGCGGCGATCCGAGGTTGCTCCACATGATAAGGTTGGTCGTGATCTGCACCTGATACGTCGCGCCCGGCTGCGTGTTCCAGTTCAAGAACAAACCTTGTGAAGTTGGCGTCAGAGTTTGTTGCAGCCAAGTGGTGGAGTTCAGCGGGTTGCCACCGCTCAAGAAGATTTTCGACAGCGTCATGCCGCCGGAGCCCATGACCGTGCTGGCGGATGGCCAATTATTTGCGTAGTAGCTGGCATTGACATATCCGCCATAGAACTCCGCCATCCATTCATACGGAATGCCGCCCCAATTAAGCCCGCTCCAAGTCGTGCCGCTGGCGGCGGGAGAAAGTGGCGGGCGTTTGCCGTCCGTTCTCACGTAATCCACCTGGAACGAATGCGTGCTGCTGCTGGTCAGCCCGTTCGCCGCTGTCATCATCCATTGGTTGCTGGTGACCACCGCCAGCGGCGTCGCGGAATCGTCCACATAGACCTCGTAGTTGGAAACGGAAATTCCCAGCAGCGGCGGCCAGGAAACCTGCAACTGGGGCTGATACACGCCATTGCTTAATGTGAACGGCGCATAGACGAACGGCGCAGACATGGCCTGCAGGATTGCCGTCACGTTGATGTAACGCTGCGCAAACAAATCAAAACTATACGGGCTGCCGGTGTAACTTGTCCAAACCGCGATGAATTGGTCCACGCCGTCCGAGGCCACAACCGGCTGCATTTGCTGGCTGACGGTCGTGGTGTTCACGCGGAACTCGCCGCCGACCAGCGAACCATCACAGTGGACAAACTGGCCATAAACTCCTTCACGCGAACCGTCCTGCCTCAAGCTTGTCCAGACCGCCAGATAATCCAAGCCGATGGCGCTGAGGCGCGGCGCATACTGGTTGCCAGGCAAATAAGTGTTCAAGCGCACCGCCGTGCCGCCGACGCCGGCGCTCGAAAATGGCCGCGCATAAACGTCCCATCCGTTGGTGCGGACAGCCATGTCGCGCCCGCTCCAAGCCACCATGAAACTGCCGTCCGACGCCGCAGCAACACTCGGATTCGCGCATGGACTGGAACCCACATCCGCGACAAATTCATTGCCGGCCGCCACGCCGGTGCTTTGATAAAGCCGCGCATAAATGTCCACGCTCGGAACAATCGTCGTGCTTGCGGTGTAAAAGGTGGAATTCGTCCCCAGCACAGGTGCCACCGTCCGCTGCTGTTCCGAAACCCAAGCCACCACAAAGCCGCCGCCTTTCAACGCCGCGACCGCCGGGGTGCGCTGGTTGTAGTTGGTGAACTGGTTGACCAAAAATTCACTGCTGACCGTCGCGCCGGCGGGGGACAATATTTTGGCATACACATCCTGCAAACTGTTCGAGCCGGCCTGATTGAAACTGCTCCAAACCATCACAACGTTGCTGTTGTTGAGCACGGCCACGGTGGGATGAACCTGGAAACTATTGGTGCTGCTAAAGGCGCTGACCGCCAGGTCGGTGGTCGTCAAAAACGTGTTGGTCGGCGTGAGAAAACGGGCAAAAATGTGTTGATACCCTTCCCTGCCGCCCTGCCATGCAAAAACCGCGCCGCCATTTTTTAACAATGCCACGCGGGGATTTTCTTGATCATTCGTGCCTTGCACGTTCACGCGGAACACACCCAACGTGCCGGACAGCGTGCCGTCCACCCGCCGGGCGCTCACACCCCAGCCGCTGCCGTCGGTGGCATTGTCCTGCCAGACCACAAAGCCGCCGGTCGTCGAAATGGCGGCGTCAGGAAAAACCTGGTCACCGGGCTGCGAACCCACGACGGCGTATCCAGTGCCGTTGGCACTGTAATAATTGGTCTGCGCAAAAAGGGCGGAAGGCGCGGTGGCCAGTAATGCCAGACCTAGACCGACAGTAAATTTTCGCGTGAGCATGGTTATGGGCATCATTGGACGGCGATACAATAAACCAGCGCGGCGGCTTTGTCCAAAAATCACTTTGGAAAAATTCACCGCCGTCACTTTGTCTTTGTTAATCCAGCTTCGCAAATTCATTTTAAAATCAACTCCGCCTGTTGCTCCGACGACTGCGCTGCCAGCGCCGCGAGCATGCCATTAAATCCCCAGCGCCGGAACAACCCGCGCAATTTTTCCCGGTCGGCCGGCCGCACCGCCAGTTGCTCCGGCACAAACTCGCACGACACTTCGCGCAGCCGCACCAGTTCCAGATTCCGCCGCACGGCCGTCACCGAATTTTCCAGGGCGGTCCGCAATCTTTCGGACTTCACTTCGCCCAGCCGCGCCAGCAAATTGTCCACCGACCCGAACTGTTTGAGCAGTTCGGCGGCGGTTTTTGGCCCCACGCCCGGCACGCCGGGGATGTTGTCCACCGCGTCGCCCATGAGCGCCAGCCAGTCCGCCACCTGCTCCGGCTCCACGCCGGCTTTGGCGCAAACCTGTTCGCGCCCCCAAATCTTCCCGGTCTTGTCGTTTGGATTTAACAATCCAATCCGGGCCGAGACCAGTTGCATAAAATCTTTGTCCGAACTGGCCACCACCACATCCCAGCCCGCAGCCGCCGCCCGGCGGGCGAGACAACCGATACAATCGTCCGCCTCGACTCCCTCGCAGCAGAAAGCCGCCAGCCCGGCCGCCGCCAGATACTCGCCAATCTCGTCAAACTGCGGCCGCAATTGATCCGGCATTTCCGGACGCTGCGCCTTGTATTCCGGCAGCGCCGCCAGTCGTTCGCCGCTCAACCCGCCATCCCAGACGACAATTAAATGCGCCGGCTCAAGAGCCGAACGCATTTTTTCCAGCATCTTGACGAAGCCAAAAATGGCGTTCGTCGGCCGGCCATCCGGCCCGCGCAAATCGCGGATGGCATGGAACGCCCGATAAGCGTAAGCATGGCCGTCAATGATCAATAGCCGGCTCACGGCTCCACCGGCATCCGAACTTTCTGAACCGGCTCCGACGCGTTGCCGTATCCCTCCGGCTGCACCGGGATCGCCGTTTGCGCAAACGGCAGATCATCGTCGGAATGAACCCGGCTGCCGGACGGATCCACAATCGTCGCCGTCACAAAAATCATCAGGTTTTTCTTAACCGTCGTCTTGCTCTGGTTTTGAAAAAGACGGCCCAGTATCGGGATGTCAGCGAGGACCGGAACTTTGTCCTTGATGTTATTCACCGTGGATGAAACCAGGCCGCCAATGACCACCGTCTGGTTGTCCCAGACGTTCACGGTCGTCACGACTTGACGGATAGTGAAGTTTGGCAGAGCTACTGGCAGCGTTGTGCCAGTTAAGTTGCCAAGCTGGGTGCCCGGATTGTAACCTGGAATATCGTTTGGACCGATAGCGGTATAACCAATGAACTCGGTCACCGAGGGTATCAAAGCAAGGTTAATGGTGTAGCCATCGGACAAAACATAAGGCACGACGTCTAAAACTGGACCGGTTTCAAGCTGTTGTGTATTGGGTGTAACCGCAGCAACACCGGGCGCCTGCACCGCACCATTAACGCCGCCACCATTATTGTTTCCGCCGGTGTTGTTTCCGCCGTTGTTGGCCGTCCCATTATTAAAGGAAAAGCCGGTAACAACGTTTTTTATTGACGTGGCCCGCATCTGGGTCTGGCGTCCGCTGATCGTGGTCACATCCGGTTCGGCCAAAGCTTCAACCCCATCGCGCTGTTCGAGCGCGTGCAGCACCACGCGGAAATTCGGGTCGGTCAGAATACCCGTCACCGTGGCCAGAGCCGGGCCGGAATTCCGCAGGCCACCGGTCAAAAGCTGGTCGCCAGCCGAGGCGGGAATCAAACTGGAGACGGTATTTCCGGGGAAAGCACCCAGCGGGTTGGCCGCCGAAACCGGCACGTTCAAGGACGGCGAACTGCCACCATTGGCAATCACATCGCCATGAATAAAATTGCCCAGATACCAGTCAAAACCAAGCGACTTGCTGTCGTTCTGCTGCACCTCAATGAAGCGCGCCTTGATGTGAACCATCGGCGCAATTTCGTTCAACGTCTGAATGGCGCGTTCGATGGTGTCCAAATCCTGCTCGGTTGCCCGCACAAAAAGTCTGCCGACACGGTCATTGAAAAACACCGATTTGCCAGGCGGACTTGCAAGGTTCACACCGAGCGTGGTGAAGAAGGCACTGGCCGCAGCGCTGACTTGCGAAGCCAAGGTGACTTGAGTGATGTAATGCAAACCGCCACCGCCAGTAACGCCGCCGCCGCCGCCGCCGCCGCCTGCCCCGGCAGTTCCAGCATCAAGCGGATTAACAGCTCCTTGCCCACTGCCACCACCACCACCGCCGCCGCCG
>DMQW01000234.1 GCA_003455565.1 Limisphaerales bacterium | reverse complement strand
GGGAAGAAAGCGGCGGCATTTTCTCCCTCTCCGCCCATCGGATGGGGAGAGAGGGTTGGGGTGAGGTGGGCTTTGTGTTTGCCCCTCACCCCGGCCCTCTCCCCGTCCGACGGGGCGAGGGAGTGGGCAGCGGCGGCTGCACCGATAAATGGGATTCTCGGCAGGTCGCGTTTCAGGTTCTCGGCGTAGCGGGTGCGGTAGGCGGGATGATGCAGCACCGCATAGACGTAATGGAAAATCTCCTCCCGCGTGATGCCCGCATCCTCATAGAAAATCTGGAACAACGTCAGCGCCTTGGCCGTCACGTTCTCCCGCCGCTCAAAATGCTTCTTTTTCTTTCTACCAACCTTAACCTTTTTAGCATTGTTCTTTTTTAATTCAGCTTGGTCTTCAACCTCAACATAATGATAAAGCGGAAAGCATTGTGCCGCATCAATCGAAACAAACGCCAAGTTCGGGATCACGTTTGATGAAAGGCTCCAAAACGGAGAACGCGCCCCGTTTGCGGGAACAATGAGCGCACGATTTTCATTTTCACAAACCGGTTTTGGGAAAATATAATGCTGCTGGTAACGGCGCTGGTTCAGCAGATGATCGAAGTAAAGGCTCTGCTTTGCGAATGGCCGGTAAAGCGAATTGCGGACGTGAGCTTTTATAAACTTTAGTTCCTGCTGATCCTGCAAAGCCTCTTTCAGCCGATCCGTCCATTTCACAAAGTTTTTGTCATTGTTGACGAATCCATCCACATCTTTCGGGCGGTTTGCGGATTTGTAGCGAAAAACTTCAGAGTTATAGTTGGCAATCATTCGCTGGACTTTCGTGGTGACTTCCTTGGGGCTGAAACCATAAACCCAATCATCCCGATTGGTTGCAACACCCAGCGAATAAAGTTTGAAGATGGCCACATCAGTTCCGCCTTTGGCTTTTGCTTCTTTTGTGCCTATTGGCAGAAATGAATCAAAATCCTCATCGGAATCATTGGTGATCCAGTTCCCTCTGTCATCAGGCGTCAGCTCTTCCCACTTGATGCCATCAACATCCACTTTGTTTTCGAGGAATATGTATTTCTGTTCCTTCCGCCAATCATTGCCAACGGCATGATAATAAATCTTCGCCTTGCGTTTCGCGTCTTTGCCTTTGTTATTTGGCAGACGGACGAAAAGATTGATGCTGACGCCGACTTGGATGCCGAAGACATTGTGCGTGGTGCCGGAGAGTTTGGGGTTCTTCCGCACGTTGCCGCCCAAATCAAGGACATAAATCTCATCAAAATCCTTGCCTAGTTCCTTGCGCATCCCGTCAAATGTCTTTTCCGTCACGAAACTGTTGTTGTTCACGAAACAAACGATGCCGCTGTCGCCAATGCGGTCGCTGGCGTAACGGATGGCTTTCACATAGGGGTCGGAAAGCTTGCGGAGCAGAGTTGCCTTGGATGCTTTACCGTAGGTCACGCTCACGCGTCGGTCCAATTCGGGATACTTCCGGTTCTTGTTGTTGTCGTTCTCGTCAAGCTGGCCGGCATTGTAAGGCGGATTGGCGATGACCACGCGGATGGGCGCGTTTTTCTGGCGATCAACGCGGGCGGAATTTTTCTCGTTAAAAAAAGCCAGCTCGTTCTGACCACTTTCAGCGGTCTGAAAAGTATCCACCAGACAGATGCCCTCAAACGATTCGTATTTGCCGGTGGCCTCATAATAGGCGTGCTCGATGTTCATCGAGGCGACGTAATACGGCAGGAGCATGATTTCATTGCAGTGCAGTTCATGCGCGTATTTGTAGGGCAGCGCGGATTTGGGAATGTGCCGCATGAGATTGACAATAAAATTGCCGGTGCCGGTAAAGGGGTCGAGGATATGGACCTCCTTGTCGGCGAGCGTTTTCTTGAATTCGGCGGACAGGACATGCTCCACGCTGGCAACCATGAAGTTCACCAGCGGCTGCGGGGTATAGACAATGCCGTGGGTGTCCGCCACTTTCACGCAGAAGCCCTGAAAGAAGCGTTCATAGACGGTGTTCAGGAAATTCTGCTTCTCGTGGAAATCGGTGATGGTGGCGGCGGCGTGCTCGATGGCCTGATAAAAGTATTCGAGGTTTTTGCTGAAATCGTCGCGGCTGAAGGCGCGGGAATTGAGGGCCGTGATGACCTTCTCAATCTCCTGCGCAATGACGTTGCGCGAGATGAAATCGGCGATGGCAAACACCTTGCGGAAAATGCGCTCGGTGAGGATGTGCTGGATGATCATCTCCTCGACGGCGGCCACGGAGATGTTGGGATTGAGCGAACCACGGCAGAGCGAACAAAAGTCTTCAAACGCGGCGATGAACTTCTGGTTGGTCTGGCGCTCGGTCTCGATGAGCTTGCCAAGCTGCGCGCCGAGTTCGGGGATGCGGTTCTTGAATTCGTCCACGGCCTTTTCCCATTCGGCAATGGCGGGCGGGGCAAATTCAAGGAAGAGCGAAAGGATTTTAACGAGGTCGTCGGGCTTGGTCAGGTCGGCCTCGTAAAAACGCTCGCCGTTCTGGAACAATACAGCCTTGTCCGGCTGCCAGAACAGGATGTTTTCTTTGGGATAGCCGATGAAAAATTTATTTTTGATCTCCTTTTCCAGATCATCATTGGAATCTTTGGCTTCCCACAGGCCGCGCCGCAAACCGGAGTTGTCCAGCAACGCGCCGTCAGCCTTGGCGTCGGCCTGACCCTTGCGTTTGAGGGCGTATTCAGGAACGAGTTTCCAATCGAACTGACGGGCGCAGTGTTCAAGCAGTTCGTGAAAGGCGGTGCGGACGGCGGATTCGTATTTGATGCCGAGCTTGGCGAATTTGGCCAGATTGTCGTAATAGACGACAACGGCTTTGTGCGTGGGCTTGAGAGTCAGACTCGGCATGGCGGGGAGTGTGCGCGGGAAAATTATAGGCGTCAATTCTGCGTTCATCTGCGGAGGGTTGGACTTCCCCACCCGGCAGGGCGACGCTCTTCAATTGACAATGTTGACGGTTTTCTTCAGTCGAATGTCCGCCGAAGAAGCGCCGATCCGGAGTTCCAGTTTTCCCGGTTCAACCACGAAACTGTGTTTGCCGGTGTTCCAGCAGGCGAGCGAACCGGCCGCCAAAGGAATTTCAACCGTCTTCGTTTTGCCCGGCTGCAACGCAACGCGCTTGAAGCCGCGCAGTTCCTGCGCCGGATGTGCCAAGGCGGACTGCCCGTGCTTGACGTAAAGCTGCACGACTTCCTCGCCCGCGCGTTGGCCGGTGTTTTTCACATTCACGCTGACGGTGATCGCGCCGCCTTTGGCGAGCGCCGGCGAACTGGTTTTCAGACCGGAATACTTGAACGTCGTATAACTCAAGCCGTAACCGAATGGATAAAGCGGCTGGCCCTTGAAATACATATAAGTCCGGCCGTTGCGGATGTTGTAATCCATCATCGGCGGCAACTGGTCGAGCGACTGCGGCCAGGTCTGCACCAGCCGGCCCGCCGGGTTGTAATCACCGAACAAAACATCGGCCAGCGCGCTGCCCTCCTCTTCGCTGCAATGGGTCAGGTGGACAATGGCCGGAACGTGCTGTTGCGTCCAGTTGATGGCGTAGGGAAAACTGGAAATCAGCACGACGACCGTTTTCGGATTCGCCGCATAAACCTGCTTGATTAAATCTTCCTGTTCCAGCGTGATGGATTTTCGGTCAACCGCCTCGCGCCCTTCACTCGGCACGGACACCTTGGCCCACGCGCCGTCCGGAACGCCGATGGGGTTGTTGCCCACGCAGAGGATCACGACATCGGATGACCGGGCCAGTTTCACCGCTTCGGCGCTGTCGCTGTTCGTGGTAAAGTTCACGGTCACATCGCCGCCGACCTTGCTTTTAATTCCATCCACCGGCGAAATTCGGTAAGGCGGCGTGCCGCTATACCAGTCGAGCAAAACCTCGTTCGCGCGCTGGCCGATGACGGCGATGGATTTCAATTTTGCCTTGTCCAGCGGCAAAAAATTCTTCGTGTTCTTGAGCAGCACGATGGATTTTTGCGTCACCAGCCGGGCGACGGCCTTGTGCTTTTCCGACAACCACGGCTCCGGTTCGCCCGCCGCGCCGATGCTGGCGTAAGGATTGTTGGTGGCCGGATCCAACCAGCCCAGCCGGAGGAACACGCGGAGCGTGCCTTTGAGGTTTTGATCCAGTTCGGCCTCGGTCAGAAGATTGGTCTGCAACGCGCTGCGGATACCGGCGGCAAACGTGTTGTCGAGGAATTGGTTGATGCCTGCTTTAATTTCGCCGACGGCGGCCTGCGTGGCGTTGGTGTAATAATGCTGCCGGTTGGGGTTGATGAGGTTGGCAGCGGCGCCGCCGTCGGTGCAGATGACTCCGTCCACACCCCATTCATTGATGGCCACAGCGCGGATCACCGGCTGCACGGTGCAGGGAACATGATTCCATTGGTTGTAGGAAGTCATGAAACATCGCGCGCCGCCGTCTTCAAAACCCATGCGGAAAGGAACTGAATAATACTCGCGGAAAAGCTGTTCGTCGAAATCGGAAGACGAACTGTCGCGCAAATCCTCGTTGCTGTTGGCGAAAAAATGTTTCAGCAGTGACGCGGTCTGACAGTATTTCGGATGGTCGCCCTGCAATCCTTTCACAAACGCCGTCACCAATGTGCCGTTGAAAAACGGGTCTTCGCCGTAACATTCCTCGGTGCGGCCCCAGCGCGGATCGCGGCCCAAATCAGCATTCGGCGCGCGCACGATCAGCCCGCCACGTCCGCCATACTTTTCGTTCTGGGCAATGTAGCGCACTTCGTAAGCTTCCACAGCGGCCGCCTGATGAATGACCTCCGTGTCCCAAGTCTCCGCCATGCCAATGGCCTGGGGAAAAATTGTCGTGGGAACCGGATTGCGCCGTCCCCAATTGCTCGGACCACCACGCGCCAGTCCGTGAAGTCCTTCCACATGACCCATCGCGCGGATGCCCAGACGCGGCACGCCGGGCCGGGAACTGAAGAACGCAATTTTCTCGTCGAGCGTCATCAGCGAAACGATGTTGTTCACACGCTCCTCCAGCGCCATCGTGGGATTTTGAAACGGGTATTGGTTGGTTTGCGCCAAAGCGGACGTCCCCGCAATCACGGCGGACAGGAAAAAAACCGGGGCGAGCAAAAAAGATTTCATTCAGTGATAGCGGTAAAGTTTGACGTGTTGGATGCTGTAAGTGTCGCTGCGAAAACGCAGCGCTTTCCATTCTGGAGTTTCGTCACCGTTGAGCCGGCGTCCGGGAATCCATTTGCCGCCGGCATAAACGCCTTCCTCGACCGTGGCCAGGCCCACGCTGTCGGACGGGTTCGTGGCGGCGGTGAAATAGACATTCATGCCCCGGCCAATGATGACATAATCGTCCGGGCCGGTGGAAATGAAAAGTCCCGCGACGCGTTCGGGCGGAGTGTTCGAGACACCGCCGAACGAACGGGAAGAAAATCGCGCCTCAAGGTTGTAGTTTCCCAGCCGGACGGTCTGCGGCGCGCCGCCGTTGTCCAGCAACACTGAAGTCATGGTGCCGTCGCCCTGATGCGCCAGAATCAGCGGCGCGATTTGGGAAATCACGTCGTAAGCATGGATCAGTTCCAGATCGGAACCGGCGAAGCGGTCAATCCCGAAGGGCGAGAAACCAATGGCATCGTGCGTGCCGAACGCCCAGATCGCGTTGGCCACTCCCTGCGCGCCGGCCCTCGACTCCGGGATGAACAACGGATTGCCCGACCGGGTGAAGCGCCCGCATAATTCCTCGAACTCCGGCACGTAGAGATCCGGGGCCAGAATGTCAATCGCCGGCGCGCCCGCCCGCCAGAGGTCATGCACCTGCGGCACCGGTCCGCCGCTCGGATAAGTTCCCGGCCAGGCATGGTCGCGTTGTTGCAGCCATGCGTTCACGAACATCGGAAGGTTGTATTCCGCCTTGCCCGCTGCCGCAACCTGACCGACGTAGCGCGCGTAATTCCAGGCCATGAAAATTTCGTCCACCGGCCAGTGCAGATTCCGCCAGCCGGTTTCATGCTCCTGCTCGGTCAACGGCGGACTCAATGTGCGAACCGGAATCGCCATGCCCGCTGGCTTGCCCGGTCCAAAAACTTCCGTCCAAGTGCCGGCGGTTTTGAAACCATTGGTCGCCCATACATCGCGAAGTTCGGGAATGAGCGTGTCCTTGTGCGCCACCAGATAATCCATCAACTCTTTCGGCACCGGCCCCGCGAACGCCTGATTCGCGACCGGGGAATAATCTCGCGTGTCACCGAGAAGTCCGACCTCGTTCTCCACCTGAATCATGAGAACGGTATGCTTCTTGCCATCCACTTCGCGCAGATGACGCATGAGCGCGGCAAAGGCGTGCGTGTCGGCGTCCCGGTTGGCATCGCTCAACGTGGTCAGGGTGGGCATGCTTTTGCCGTCCTCGCTGCACGCGAGCGGGAACCGTTCCTGATTGGTCTTGACCCAGAGCGGCTGGTAGTTGGACTTGCCGTTTTTCCAACTGGCGAACCACAAAATGACCAGATGCAGATCATTCGCCCGCGCTTCCTTGAGCAAACCGTCCACGAGGCGGAAGTCAAACTTCCCCTGCTCCGGTTCGATCAATTCCCAACTCACCGTGGCGAGCCCCGTGTTGAGATGTGCCGCCACCAGTTTGGGCCAGAGCGGTTTCATATACTCCAGACTGGAGGCGCTGGAGTTGTTCAACTCCGCCGCGCGGGCAAGAAAAGGTTTGCCGTCCACGATGAGTTGTGTCGCCATGCCGTGTTTTTCGAGATGCGGAATGGACAAATCGTTTCTGGTCTGCGCGGACGCGGTCAACGCGGCGAGCGAACAAAGGGCGATCAAAAGGAAAGATTGAATTTTCATGGTTTTATGGTTTGTTCAACGGACTGGACTGTAGCACGCAAGGTTACTGATTACTGGTTGGTTGTTTGATCTCGCCATTCATGGCGGCCTTGGCGAACTCGCCCGAGGGAGTCAGTTCGTAATTCCAATTCCGAATCAGCGTCGGCCCCCATTCCGGATCAAAGCACCAGACCGTCCAGCTAATGCCTTTGCCTTCGAGATACTTGATGATCGCCGGGCCGTAGGCGGGGTTGTTGCGATTGCCCCGCCCGGTGGACTCGGCGGTCGCGGATTGTCCGTTCGTGGACGGCGGGCGCGCGAAGCCGCCGAATTCGGTGGCGATGACCGGATACTTTTCAGCGGCGAAACCGAAATCTTCCTCCCATTTCGGCTCCCATGGTTGCGGCCGCTTGTTCGCATAGGGGTGAACGGTATAGGCAATCCCCTCGGCGGCAATCGGGCTGAGGCGAAGCGGCGTCAAATCGTAGGCCCAATCGAATCCGGCCACCAACGGAATGACCTGCGGATTGTAGGCGCGAATCAGCGTGATTTCATTCACCACAATTTTTTTCCAATCGTCCCAGGAAATCGGACCGAGTTGGTCGCGATAAGTGGTCGGCTCGTTAAACAGTTCAAAGAACGCAACCGTGTTGTGACCGGCGTAATGTCGGGAAATAGTCCGCCAGAAATTATAGGTTTCTTGCTTCGAAGTGACATACATCGGATCTTGAAAAACTTCCGTTTCCAGATTGCCAATCGTATGCCAGTCAAGAATGACATACATGTCCAGTTCCGTGCACCAACCCACGGCCTGGTCGAGCAGTCTCAGATATTCCGCCGGTGTCCGTTCCCGCCACACGATGGGATGGATCGGAATGCGAACCAGCTTCGTGCCCAGTTCCTTGACCTTGACGAAATGATCCTTGCTCCAATGCCCCTGCATCTCAAGCTTGTCGGGATCCGAGATTGCCAGCCCGCGAAACAGCACCGTGTTCCCGTCCGGGTCAACGAACTTGTTTCCCTTGACCGAGATCAGCGGCATTTTTTTGTTGTCCACCGTGTAAGGCCGCTGGCCCGGAGCGCCGTCCCGCCACCACACATGAAGCCGGTTGGACGGGTTGGCTGGCGCGGGTTGCGCGGGCGGGTTGGTGTTCTGAGCGAATGCGCTGGTGGGCAGGCACAGCAATACCAGTCCGATCGAAGCCGCCGTTGGTGTTATCCATTGCTTGATGTTTTTCATAAATGGTGCGGACTAGTTCACCGTCCTGCTGCTTCACAGTTGGATTTCATGAGCCGGATTCAAAAAGTCCCCAGTTGAACGCGGATGACTTGCGGCGCCGAACCAAAGTTCAATCCCCAGTCGGTCTCATCGCCATTCCAGATTCGGGCGGGACGAAACACGCCGCGTTCATAACTGCCCTCTTCCACCCGCAGGAAATCCCGGTGCGCACCGGACGCGGCGTCGGTGAGCTTGAAGTCCACGCGGCACAGATGGCCCGTCACCAGAAATTCATTCTCGTCCAGCTTCGCGATCAGCACGCGGCCGATTGGTTCCGGATTGCCCTGCGGATTCCGGCCGTAGCCGAAGACGGGCGGGCCAAAGGTGATGACCGCCTGCCACCGGCCCAGCGCGAGCGTTTGCGGTTGCGTGTCCTTTTCCTCCACGACCGCCTGGAATCTTCCTTCGAAACTCAATTGCGCAATCTCACGCATCATCGGGCCGAGCACACGGTAGTTGCTGGCGATGGATTCCAACACGGCATCGGCGGTCGGCGTCGCACTCGGCGTCATCGCAATCTGGTTCTGTTGGTCCACGCCGAAGGGCGACCAGCCAATCGCGCCGCGCGCAATCGCCGCGTAGCAATAGCGGGCTATGATCGGAGACCGGATGGTTTCCGGTACGAAGAGCGCGTTGTCCGGCCGGCGGTAAAGCTCCAGCACTTTCAAGTAGTGCGCGCTGTCGTCCATGTAGATGTCGGGCGCGAGCACGTCCACCGCCGGGGCGGCGGCCTTCCAGATGTCGAGCACGTTGTCCGTCGGCCCGCCGCTCTCATAGGAACCGGCCGGTGGCTGCGTGAGCGGATCGCGCAACGCGGCATTAACGTAGAGCGGCAGTGGATATTCCGCCTTGCCCGCAGCGGCCACTTGGCCGATGAAGTGCGCCACCGACCACGCATGGAAAAACTCATCCGCATCTTTTCCGAAAACCGCCGTCCAGTCGCCGCCTGCGCCCCCGTCCTTGCCCAGCGCCTTGAGCAATTCCACCGGGACAGGAGCCGTGAAAAGTCTTTGCGCGGCGGGAGAATAATCGCGAACCGTATTCCACGAGCCAGGCTCGTTTTCAACCTGCACCATGATCACCGTGTGCTGGCGATCAGCCTGCTTGAGGTGGCGCATGAGGGCGCGGAAAGCTTTCATGTCCGCCGCGAGCAGAGCCGGTGCGTGGGGCGATGGCGAGTCCACGCGCTGGCCGTCCTTGCCGATGATGCGCGGATAGAGTTCAGGCTGCTGCTTCATCCACAACGGCAGATAGTGGGCGCTGCCGTTTTTCCAGGTGCCAAACCAGAGAAGCACAAGCCGCACTTTGTGTTCGCGGGCGCCCGCGAGAAGTTGATCCACGATTGAGCAATCAAACTTGCCCGGCTCCGGCTCGAATTGTTCCCAAGAAATTGGAACTTCGAGGGTGTTGGCGTGGATGGTCTCGATGGCCGCCCAGACCTTGGGCATGGTCAAAGGCCAGGCGCTGGAATTGTGGCTCTGCGCGCCGAGGATCAGGAAAGGCGCGCCGTCCACGATCAATGCGTGGCGTCCGTCTTTCTGCACGAGATGCGGGAGCGCGGACTCACTTGCTGGGGCGATCAAGCAGCCGGTCAACACAACCGATCCGAGGAACGCAATGCGGTTGAGGGGGGAACAAAATAGTCTCTTCATGGCAATCATCCTTTTGGGGGTGCAGCAGTTTGATTTCATTTCATTTATGGCACCGCCGGACGCAAAGCCGTCGCGCGCGCCTGGAGTTTGAGTTCGGTCGAGGTCATGCCGGGCGAGCTGGCTTTCAGAACAATCTCTCCGGGCTGTTGCGTGGACTGAATGATCACCTGGGCCAGGCCGCTGAACAGACTGCGCTTCCAATCGCCCGACAACGTTGTGACACGAATCTGGCCGGGACTGCCAAAATTTCCACGACCACCGCCGCCGCCGCGATTGCTGCGTCCGCCCTGCGCCGGTGTGGCCACAATTGCGATTACATTTTTGCCCGGTCGGAGCGCGCCGGCGGCCAGATTGATTTCGCGGCTGGCATTTTCCCGCGAAATATTTTCCGCGACCGGCTGCCCGTTGAGATAAACCGATTGTTCCTGGCCGAGACTGCGCAACGCGAGCGCGAACACCGCGCCGCCGGAATTCTGCGGCAACTCGAAGCTGCCGCGATACACGGTGATTTGAGTTGGCTGGTTGGTGTTGCCGCGTCGTCCGCCGCCACCGCCACCGCGACCAGTAAACACGGTCTGCCAACTGGAGTCGTCAAAATCAAACGCGACCTCCGGGCGGTTGGTCATGCTGTCCACGGCTGTTGAGCGCCAACCTGTGAGCGCAAGTGAACTCACACTTTCGGCAAATTGATCCGGCTCGTGCGATGAAGGATCGCCGTTGCCGACGCCGATGATTTTACCCGGCCCGGAAATTTCAAATATGATTGCGTTGCTCGCGTCCGGCACTGCCCGCCCTTGCGCGTCGTTGGCTTGCACGGTGATGACCGAGACGTCTTCGCCGTCGGCTTTGATGGTTGGACGGTGCGGCGTGAGTTGAATCACGGCCGGTGCGCCGGTGGTTTCGACTTTGTCCGTGAGGATTTCCTTGCCGCCGGTGTAGCCACGCGCGAGCAAAGTGCCGGGCGCGTATTTTACTTTCCATTCCAGATGCGAATTTTTCACCATCGGCTTGCGACCCTGGCTCGCGCCGTTGAGGAACAGTTCCACCTCCTCGCAATTGCTGTGCGCCCAGACCTCAATGTCCTGCCCTTCCTTGCCCGGCCAGTTCCAGTGCGGCAGCAAATGCAGGACCGGATGATCCGACCACCAGGCCTGGTAATAATAGAAGTTGTCCTTGGGAAAACCGCACACGTCCAGAATGCCGAATTGCGAACTGATGGCCGGCCAGCCAAACGGCGTCTCTTCGCCGCGATAATCAAAACCGGTCCACTGAAAAAGTCCCGCCACATAAGGCCGCGCGGCGTAGTGCGTCCACGATTCCTCCGCCGTGATGCCCCAATCGGGTTTGTTCGTGTCATAGGCCGTCAAATGCTGATGCGCGAGGTCCTGGACATAAATGCCGCGCGTGGAAAACGTGCTCGCGTCCTCGGTGGCCACGGAAGGTTTGTCCGGGAACTTGGCGTGATACCGGTCATTGCCCGTGTCGCGTCCGTCGCCGTGGGTGAAATAATTGAATCCCATCACATCTATGCTGACAGAATTGCCGTTGCCCCAGCCGCCGCTGATTGCCACCGTGTAGCGGCGCGTCGGATCCAACCGCTGCGCAAACGTCTGCATGGTCTGGGTGACGCGCGTGCCTTTTTCATTTCCCTCGATGGACCATTCCTCGTTGCCGAGCGACCAGATGACCACGCAGGGATGATTGCGGTCGCGCAACATGAGCCGTTCGAGCTGGCCCAACTCCTGCGGGTTGATGCCATACTCGCGGTTTTCATCCATGACCAACATGCCGAGGCGGTCGCACGCGTCGAGCAATTCCGGCGTGGGCGCGTTGTGGCTGGTGCGGATGGCGTTCGATCCCATCTTCTTGAGCTGCGCCACGCGGAAGGCGTTGAGTTCATCCGGCACGGCCACGCCAACGCCCGCCGCGTCCTGATGGTCGCAAGTTCCTTTCAATTCGACGCGCTTGCCATTCAGAAAAAATCCTTCGTTGGCGTCCCAGCGCAGTGTGCGGATGCCGAACGGCGTTTCATAATGATCCACCACCGTGCCACCGCTGAAAACCGTCGTGACTAGTTTGTGCAAGTAGGGCGTTTCGACCGACCAAAGATTTGGATTTGCGACCGTGAGGACAGAGGAAAATTCACCCACCGCACCCGGCTTGAGCGAAAGGTCTTTCAATTCGCCGCTGGCCATGGTCTTGCCGTCGGCGTCCAAAATCGTTTGTTGAATTTCAAAGGAAGCATCCTTGGCCGCGTCGTTATTGACCGTGACGCGCGCCGTCACGTCGGCGGAATTGTCCTTCACGTCGGTCGTGACAAACGTGCCCCACTTGGCGACGTGCAACGGCGCGGTCTTGGTCAGCCAGACGTGCCGGTAAATGCCCGCGCCTTCGTAGAACCAGCCTTCTTCCAGCGAAGCGTCCACGCGAACCACGATGGTGTTGTTGCCGCCGTAATTCAAATAATCTGTGATGTCGTAGCCAAACGGACTGTAACCGCTCGATTCGCGGCCGAGATAAAAACCGTTGACCCAGACCTGTGAATCGCGGAACACGCCGTCGAACTCAACGGTGATGTGCCGGCCGAGATCGGCGGCGGGAATGGAAAATGTTTTCCGATACCAGCCGACGCTCGCCGCTGGAAAATTCTTTCCGATGGTCTTGTAACCGTGACTGCCACTGCCACGTTCGCTGAACGGAACTTCCACCGCCCAATCGTGCGGCAGGTTCAGCGTGCGCCAGCCGCGATCATCAAAATCCGCCGCCGCCGCGCCGGCGGCCGTGCCCGCCTTGGCGAAATAACTGAAGCCCGTGCCCGCCGGATCAGGGTCGAAATCCTTGGCGGAATCAGTGGCGTGGCCAAACGCGAAACGCCAGCCGAAATCCATCAATAGCCGTTCGCGTCCGCCAGTTGCGGCGTCCGGCGATGAAGTTTGGGCCGTGGATTTTTGCGGCAGCACCGCGCTCAAAAAAATGGTGGCGGCGATGGACAGTGCTTTGATGTGGATTTTCATGTGATGAATTTGAGAGTCTTTTTTCAATCTTGCATAAATGAGTAACGCGATTTCATTAACACCGGGCTTCAGCCCGGTGAGGGCCGACCCAGAATGTCAAAACCGTTTCAACGGTTTCCCCCGCGCTGGCAAGCCGTTGAAACGGCTCACCCACCCGAACGCCTTCACCACCCGGCTGAAGCCGGGTGTTAATGAGAGCAATTCTGTGGCTGCTCATTTTTACGAATCTCAATAGAATGAATTAACGGTTCGGTCCGATTCAATTTCCGGAATTCGCCCGGATCTGCCACGTCACCTTGCCCGCAGACGGATCGCTGGCGAGTTTGAACGTGCCATTTTCTTTCGTGAGCGTGAGTTCGTGCAGTTCGCTGTCGCCGGGCAGGAAAATTGAGCCTTTCGCCGTCGTCGCGTCCTTCGCAAACACGACCAGCTCGATTTTCGACCAGTCCATTTGCAGCGTGGATTGCGCCAGCGCAATGTGCGGGATGACCGTGCCGTCGCGCACCAAAATGATTTCAGGAATTTTCCCCGCCGCGATTTTCTGCCAGCCGCCGGCATAATTTTTTCCGGTCTGGTAATCAATCCACGTTCCCGGCGACAGATACACATCGCGCGAGGTTTCATTTTCGTGCAGCAACGGCGCGACCAACAGGCTGGAGCCGTAAAGATATTCATCGTCCACGAGCCACGCGCCGGGATCGTCGGGAAATTCCACAAACAGCGCGCGCACCATCGGCAGGCCATGTTCGGAACTGTCCTTCGCCTGCGCATAGACGTAAGGCATGAGCTTGTATTTCAATCCGTCAATCTCGCGGAACTCGTCCATGAAGTTGGTGCCATAGAGCCACGGTTCTTTCGGCGCGATGCCGTGGCAGCGGCTGTGCGAACTCAACATCCCGAACGCCAGCCAGCGCGCGAACAAATCCTTGTCCATGCCGCCAACCGAAGTCGCCGTGAAACCGCCGACATCGTGGCTCCAGAAGGAAAATCCAGAGAGACCGAACGAAAGTCCGCCGCGTAGTTCCGCCGCCATGCCTTGATCGGTGCTTTCGGCGTCGCCACCCCAGTGGATCGGATAACGCTGGCTGCCCGCCCACGCACTGCGCGCCCAGATGATATTTTCGCCGGTGGTCTGTTTGGTGATGTCGGCAACGGCTTTGTTGTAGCGCAATGGATACAAATTATGTTCGTAAAATCCGGTGCGGCCGTTGGCGTAAATTCCATTTTCCGGCGCGGCCTCGCCGAAATCAACTTTGATTGCGCCGACGCCGAGGTTCAGCAGGTTCGCGAGTTTGCCCTGATACCATTCGACGGTTTTAGGATTGGAGAAATCCAGCACGGCGTCTTCATAAGGCAGGTTGCCCTTGGCGTCGCGCACGACGAGATTTTTTTCGACGAGTTCGGGGAATAATTTATTCTTCGGCACGAAATACGGCAGTTGCCAGCAGGAAATGCGGAAACCGTCGCCCTTCAAATCGGACAACATCTTTTTCGGATCGGTGAAGCGCGTGGTGGAAAATTCGTAATCGCACTGCCAGTCCGTTTCAAACCAGCCGGTGTCCAGATGCAGCACGTCGCAGGGAATTTTGTTCTCACGCAGTTTCGCGGCGATGTCGCGCACCTGTTTTTCCGCGTTGTAAGTGCAACGGCTCATCCATAGCCCGAACGACCACAGCGGCGGCATCGGTGATTTGCCGGTCAGCTTCGTGTATTCATCGAGGATTTCTTTCGGCGAACCGAGGAAGACGAACAAATCCAGTTCGTCGTCGCCGATCATCAGCGAATTCACGCCGCTGAAGGAATTTCCAAAATCGCAGGTGATCGGCGTTGTGGTGTGCATGAACATGCCGTAGCCGCGACTGCTCAGGAAAAACGGAATCGGCTTATACAGGCCCTGGTTTTCAATGCCGTTCGCGTCATCCGTCCACAGCACGACTTTCTGCCCGCGCTTGTCGAGGCTGGTGAAGGACTCGCCGCAGCCGAAAATTTTCTCGCCGGGCGCGAGCGTGAACGCGGCGTTGAAGCTGCGCGAATAATCCGCCGAGCGGCGCACGAATGAAAACGGCAGGATCGGCGTGAACGAAGTGCCATTGTCCGCCATGTGATCCGTTGCCGTCAGCAGTTTGCCATTCGCATCGCGGATTTCAATATGCCATGGGCGCTCCAAAATCGTGACGGAACCGGCCTGACTGGTGTAACGATGGCCGCCGGCAATTTTCTCGTATTTCCAGGAGTCATCCTTGGGCACGTCGCCGGCGAGCATGAGTTCTTCCGGCGGCGGGTGAACCTGCGAGCCGCTGGTCATCCGGATGCGCACGGTCTGGGGCGAAACAAAATCAAGGGAGAATGGCAGCGTGGGATTGACGGCGTATTGGTTTTCAGGAAATTCATTCGGCTTGGCCGGGGTGATGATCGCCAGGTCGTTGTCGAACGCGTGGCGCACGGCATACTGCGAGCGCTGGTAGAGAATCTTCCCCGTGTGCGTGGCCG
>DMQW01000233.1:2750-5305 GCA_003455565.1 Limisphaerales bacterium | reverse complement strand
GGTCGGGGTGAAAATTGATTTCGAGCCGCAGGCCAACGTGCAATGGGTCAATTGGTATGACGAAACGCTGCGCGCCGCCGCAGCCCGACACTTGATGATTGATTTTCACGGCGCGAACAAGCCGATTGGCCGCGAACGGACCTGGCCCAACGAACTCACCCGCGAATCCATCCGTGGCCACGAGTATCACATTCTGCGCTACCGCCGCACGCTGCCGCCGCAGCACGACACCATCCTGCCGTTCACCCGGTTCGTGATCGGGCCGGCGGATTACACGCCCACGGTTTTCAACCCCAGGGAATTGCGCGGCTACACTTGGGCGCGCGAACTCTCTCAAGCCATGGTGTTCACCTCGCCGTTCCTGTGCTATGCGGACCATCCGACGAATTACCTGAACAATCCGGCGCTGGACGTGCTCAAGGCGATTCCTTCGACATGGGATGAAACAATCGTTCTGCCCGGCAGCGACATCGGCAAATGCGCCGCCTTCGCCCGGCGCAAGGGAAAGACCTGGTTCATCGGCGTCATCAACGGTGGCGAAGCCACGACGCTGGACTTCCCGCTGGATTTTCTCGGACGCGGCAATTATCAGATGATTCAACTCGGTGACGCGCCGGATCGCACCGATGCCTGGCAGCGCGAGGAAAAGGTCGTCACTCGCAAGGATCAGGTGAAACTATCTTTGCGGCCCAGCGGCGGTTGTGTCATCGAATTGAATCCGCAAAAATGAAGATAAAAATTGTATCACTGGTTCGCTCTCTTTTTACCGGCGCATGCGCCGCACTGTTTGTCACGCAGCTTTTGGCCGCCGATTCGCCGCGCGAACATCTCTCGCTCGATGCGAACTGGAAATTTCATCTCGGCGATAACTGGCCGAACGCGCTGCATCTCGACAAGGCCGGTGCGAGCGGCGGCCCGGCGTCGGAAAAATTCAACGACACCGCGTGGCGCTCGCTTGACCTGCCGCACGATTGGGCGATTGAACTGCCGTTCGACCGCACATCCGACACGAGCCACGGCTTCAAGCCGGTCGGGCCGGGCTTTCCCAAGAACAGCGTGGGCTGGTATCGTCGCACGTTTGATTTGCCGGCGGAAGATTCCGGCAAGCGCATCTGGCTGCAGTTCGATGGCGTGTTCCGCGACGCGACCGTCTGGGTCAACGGCTGGCTCGTGAAGCGGCACGAGGGCGGCTACTACCCGTTCCGCGAAGACATCACGGACATCGCGCATTTCGGCGGCCAGAACACCGTGACCGTGAAGGTGGACGCGAGCAAGTTCGAGGGCTGGTTCTACGAAGGCGCGGGCATTTACCGCCACGTCTGGCTGGACAAGACCGCGCCGGTGGCCATCGCGCCGGATGGGATTTTTGTCCATACAGAATTCAACGACAATGTTCCTGAAGGTCCGGCCAGCATTTGCATTGAAACACGCATCTTGAATCCGCCAACAAATTCCCGAGCCATGAAAATCACTCACAAACTCATTGCTCCTAACGGGAATGGAATTGCAGAAACATTACCAAATTTTGAACCTTTGCCACCACCAGCTCTTTATGCAAAACCTGTTTCCAAATCACAGGAAGATTTTAGGCAAATGATTGTTCTGCGGCCTAATTTGCGTGTGGAGCATACTCCGGGTGTTCCGTTTCGACTTCCTAGGATGCCAAGATACCAGATGCCAAAGATGGATTTCATCGGAGGATTTTCGCCGCCGATGGAAACGCAAGCGGACATTGAACTGTGGTCGCCCGAATCCCCAAAACTCTACAAACTTATCACCACGGTTGAAGTGGACGGCAAAATCGTTGACCGCAAAGAAACCGAGTTCGGCATCCGCACATTTGCGTTCGATGTCACGAACGGATTTTTGCTGAACGGCAAGCATTACGAACTTTACGGCACCTGCAATCATCAGGACATGGCCGGCGTCGGCGCGGCGTTGCCGGATGCGCTCCAGAATTTCCGCGTGGCGAAGCTGAAGGAATTCGGCTGCAACGCATATCGCACCTCGCACAATCCGCCCACGCCGGAACTGCTCGATGCGTGCGATCATCTCGGCATGATCGTCATGGACGAGAGCCGCCTGCTCGGCAGCGATGAGGAAAATCTGCGCAAGTGGGAAAGCCAGATTCGCCGCGACCGCAATCACGCCAGCGTCGGCATCTGGAGCGTGGCGAACGAGGAATTTTCCGTGCAGTCCACGCCTCAGGCCGGCAACGTCGCCCGCACGATGCAAAATCTCGTGAAGCAGCTCGACCCGACGCGCCCGGTGACTTACGCCGCGCCGCAAGGCGACACGTTCGATGGCATCAACGGCGTCATCGAGGTGCGCGGCTGGAATTATAATGTAGGGCGGCAGATGGAAAGTTATCACGCCAAGCATCCGACACAGCCCGAAGTCGGCACGGAACAGGCCAGCACGGTCACCACGCGAGGCATCTACAAGGATGACGCGCAGCGCGGCTATGTCAGCGCTTACGATGCACGAGGAACACAGACGGCGGAGCGTTGGTGGAGTTATTTCGCCGACCGTCCGTGGTTGAGCGGCGGTTTCGT
>DMQW01000233.1:0-2482 GCA_003455565.1 Limisphaerales bacterium | reverse complement strand
CTCGACGTGTGCGGTTTTCCCAAGGACAATTTTTATTATTACCAGTCGTGGTGGACGACGAACATCGTTCTGCATCTGCTGCCGCACTGGAACTGGCCGGGCAGGGAAGGCCAGGAAATCCGCGTGGACGCCTTGAGCAACTGCGAGGAAGTGGAACTGTTCCTCAACGGTGAATCGCTTGGCAAACAGGCGATGAAACGGAATTCGCACCTGACGTGGCAGGTGAAATACGCGCCGGGAACTTTGAGCGCAAAAGGTTTCAACGGCGGCAAAGTCGTCGCCGAAGCGAAAGCGGAAACGACCGGCGAAGCGGCTTCCGTTCAACTCACGCCGGATCGCGCGACGATCAACGCCGACGGCGCGGATGTAAGCGTGTTCACCGTTTCCGCAACGGACGCGCAGGGCCGCATCGTGCCGGTGGCGACGAACATGATTCACTTTGAATTGAGCGGTGCGGGGAAAATTCTCGGCGTCGGCAACGGCGATCCGAGTTGCCACGAGCCAGACACGTTCATTCCGAACCTGCCGGTGCGCACCATCGCCGTCAACGACTGGCGCTGGAAGCTCGCCAGCCTTCCGAATCGCGGCGCGCTCGCACCCGAATACGCGCCGGACTTCGATGATTCATCTTGGAACACCATCAAGCCCAAGACTGACGGCGACACGGGCGACATGTTTTTGAAGGAAGGCGAGACGGCGATTTACCGCGCGCACGTCAAGTTGAGCGAAGACGACTTGAACAATCCGGGCATGCAGATTCGCTTTGCGTGCATTGACGATCACGGCTGGGTTTTTGTGAACAACCAGCGCGTCGGCGAATCGCACGACTGGTCGGCGGAGCCGGCGTTTGACATCAAGCGCGCGCTGCACGCGGGCGACAACGTCATCGCCGTGGGCGTGAAAAATGACGGCGGCGAGGGCGGTTTGAATCCAGACGTGAATGTGGAAATCACCGGCCAGCCCCAGGCCTCGCCGTGGTCGCGCAGCCTGTTCAACGGCCTTGCGCAGATCATCGTGCAATCCACCAAAGACGCGGGCGAAATGAAACTGACCGCGACGGCAGATGGTTTGAAAACCGCGACGGTTTCCGTGCAGTCGCAGGTTTGCACGCCGCGTCCGAGCGTGCCGTGAGTTGAGTTTGAGCTTGAGTGCGGGGCGGTGCTGGCGACAATTTCTCCATGCCAACACTGTCCCGCAATTTTTTTGCCGCCGTCGCGGCGTTTTTCATCCTGCAATCCAGCCGCGCCGCCGAAACTTCTTCGCCGCTCACGCTGTTTTACACCAACGCCGCCGTGAAATGGACGGAGGCTTTGCCCATCGGCAACGGCCGGCTGGGCGCGATGATCTTCGGCGGCGTCGAGCGCGAGCATCTGCAACTGAACGAGGACACGCTTTGGGCTGGCGGCCCTTACGATCCAAACAACACAAACGCGCTCGCCGCTTTGCCCGAGGCGCGCAAGCTGGTGTTTGACGGCAAATATGACGACGCGGCAAAATTGATCAGCGACAAAATGATGGCCACGCCGCTGCGCGAGATGCCTTATGAAACGCTCGGTGATCTGTTTTTGGAATTTCCAACGAACGCCGCCGTGGAAAATTATCGCCGCGATCTGGATCTCGACACCGCCGTTGCCAGCGTTAGCTATATGGCCAACGGCGTTCACTTCAAACGCGAAATTTTTTCCAGCCCGGTGGATCAAGTCATCGTTGTGCGGCTGACGGCGGACAAGCCGGGGCAGATTTCTTTCACCGTTGGAATGACCACGCCGCAAAAGGCGGATGTGAAAGTTGAATCCGGCGACACGCTCGTGATGAGCGGCGTCAACGGCTCGGCGCGCGGCATCAAGGGTGCGCTGAAATTTCAGGCGCGTGTGCGGGCGCAGGCGACGGGCGGAAAAGTTTCGGCGGATGCGGGCAAACTCACTGTGAGCGGCGCGGATTCCGTGACGCTGTTCATCGCCGCTGCGACGAGCTATAAAAATTATCACGATGTCAGCGGCAATCCCGAAGGCATCACCAAAAATCAAATTGCCGCCGCTGGTAAAAAAACTTTCACCGGTCTGCTCGCTGCGCACGTCGCCGAACATCAAAGATTATTCCGCCGCGTTGAATTGAATCTCGGCGAGACGGGCGCGATGAAGTTGCCGACCGACGAGCGCATCGCGCATTTTGCCGACGGCAACGACCCGCAACTCGCCACGCTTTATTTTCAATTCGCGCGGTATCTTTTGATTTGCAGTTCGCGTCCCGGCACGCAGCCCGCGACGTTGCAGGGCATCTGGAACGATTCCATGACGCCGCCGTGGGACAGCAAATACACCATCAACATCAACACCGAGATGAATTACTGGCCCGCCGACACCTGCAACCTCGGCGACTGCGTGGAACCGCTCACGGCGATGGTGATGGATATGGTGAAGACCGGCGAACGCACGGCGCAGGTGCATTACGGCGCGCGCGGCTGGGTGGCGCATCACAACAC
>DMQW01000153.1:1337-13973 GCA_003455565.1 Limisphaerales bacterium | reverse complement strand
CGGCGGTTTCGGCCAACCTCCTCGCAAATAAAGCCATGAACACATATCCCACAAACATTTCTGAAAGTGAGGCTGCAAGAGGTTTTTGCCTGATGAAATTGAACCATTTTGATGATGACCTGCAAAATGAAGCGGAAAAGCATCCATTTGTTGTGGCGCGTGTAGCCAGTCCATGCGATGTGGTGGTTAAAGAATACCTGTTTGTTGGTTTGGTTAAAGACGACCAGATTGTTTATAATCCCTACAGATGGGGAACAAGAGATGGATCGGGAGATGAAAAAAAAGAGTGGTGGCCAATGAAAGGACAACCAGACCAAATTATCGGCGTTCCATTTGAGCACCTCGACTGATTTCCATAGCAATTTACCGAATAGGACACAAAAACATTCACCGACAGGATTTGATTATGCCTTTATTTAAAATGAATCTTAAAGCGAGCAATCTGGCTGAAATTGCGGCTCACACCTTAAAAGAAGTGGGTGTTCTCGAACGTCAGAACCTGCAAAAATTACTCCGCGACAATCCTGTGGCGATTAACAAAGCTCTCGGAGAAGATTTATTCGTCATTTCCGAAGAATTTGATCAATGGGAATGCAAGCGACGAGTTGACCTTTTGGCTTTAGATAAAAGAGACGAGCCAGACGGGAACGGGATAAAAATTGCAAATCTTGTGATTATCGAACTCAAAAGGGATGAGGATGGTAGCCACATGGAACTTCAGGCTATTCGCTATGCGGCAATGCTTACTTCCAGAGAATTTAAAGATGTCGTGGAAATATACAGAAGGTTTACTGAAAGGCTGGCTTCTGAAAAACCGAACCTCAACAAACTGACAACCGAGGAGGCTCAAAAGAAACTTCTTGAGTTCCTCGAAATTGCAGACCCGAAAGACATACGCATTAGCAAGACGCCACGAATCATTTTGATCAACTCTGACTTCAACAAGGAAATTACAAGCACCGTCATGTGGTTGAACGATGAATACGAGTTAGAGATCCAGTGCCTTAAGGCGGTGTCTTACAAGATTGATAACGAATTGTTCCTTAATCTGGAGAAAATAATCCCTTTGCCTGAAGCCAGTGAGTATATGGTTCAGCGCCGCGAGAAAACTCAGAATGAGGAAAAACAGGTGTCGGGTTCGCGGCGAGAGCAAACTCTCCCCCTTTTAGTCGAGCGCGGGCTTTTGAAGCCGAATGATCGCTTATTTTTAATTGCACTACCAAAGGCTAATCTAAATATCCCCCCAGAAAAGGAAGCCAAAGCCAAACACGCTACCTTTATAGGCCCAAAAGAAATCCGATGGGATTATGACGGCAATATTTATTCTTTAAGCCAACTTTGTGAGAAAATTTGCGCGGAATTTGGGTTTCCTGATGCCGGTCCATTTCAAGGACCACTCTTTTGGGCTAAGGAAGGAGAAAACAAATCGCTTGTTGATATGGCACGATCACTAGATTCCGCGTTGTCTGTGACAAATGACAATCAGACGAAGTAAAATTGTGTCACGCAAAAGAACGCAGGCTATCAACAATCTGAACCATTCCCATCGTGTCCAGCCCGCAGTANNTGTTCAAGGCGAATCCTGCAATGTCCGGGTAAAGCCACTGGTTGTGTTTCGGCCCCCTCTTTAGTCCTTTTTCGTGGTAAATTGTTTTGCAATATGCGCCAAAATAGGTGCTCGCAAACCACACCATGAGAGGATGCAAGTCGCGTTCGGGATATGTGAACAATTTTGGCACAATTGCCGTGGTTTCGGGAAACTGGTTTTCCAACGCTTCTTGGGGCAGGTCGGCAATGAGAGCGCGGAGGGTAAACCTTGCGGGGCGAGCACCGAGCTTCACAAATACGCTTTTGGGAGTTTTGGCCTCGGTGTAAAGTCTCGCGCCGAGAGTAGCTTTAGGTGTTTTGCCAACAGTCGCCAACTGGGCGATGAAACCCGTTTGTTCGGCGACATCCCATATTTCGTCTATTGTGAGAGGCTTCTGTTCTTTTGCCAGCACCTGACGAGCGAGTTCGAGAAACGAGATAGGATTTTGAATAGTGTCCATAGCCAGTAGTGAAGTGTATTCGTGAAAAGAACACAAGCCAATCGTCGCTCAAAAGAAGGGTAAATCATTCTTCCAATCCACGGCGCAAACACTCAACGATCTGCACCATCCCCATCGTGTCCAGCCCGCAGTATTCTTCCAGATGCTGGCGCACGCGGCGGCGTTCGGCGGCGGTCACTTGGCCGTGGGTTACGCGCAGGAATTCGCGGCTGGCCGCGCCGCCTTCTTGAATCACCATATTTTCGTAGCCCTTGCCGGTCAGGGCGGGCAGCACGGCTTTCATTGACGCGCTGCCGTGCTGCTGCGGGTGGTAGTAGCGGAAGTCACGGAACGGCAGCAGCAGGTCAACAATGCGCGGCGTCACTTTCACGAACCACGGTTTGAATTCCGGCAGCAGTTCACAACCTTCCTTCAGACGTGCGGTTTCAAAGCTGGCGTTGTAAGTCACCACCGAGCCGGTTTCCGGCAGGGCGTCGCGCAGTTGGCGCATGAATTCCGGGCGCGGGTCAGCCGTGCCGTCCGTCAAAAACGAGTGGTGTTCCGGCGTGGCGTTTTCGGAACGGACAACGTGAAGTGAAAACTGAAATGGAATCTGCTGGAACGGGCGCGAGTCATCAAACAGCGGAATCGCCGTGCCGATGGTCTCGAAATCCAGAAAACTGACGGGATATTCAAGCTGGCCGAGAAAGGCCGCGAGCGCGGGGCGGTCAATGTGCGGTTTGCCCGCGAGCAGGGCGGCGCGCTGGATGGATTGATTGTCGGTGAGCGTGAAGTCGGCGGGAATTTTTTCCAGATGCTGGATGCCTTGCTTGAGCAGTGCAAAACTTTTCTTGCCGCCGCGATAAAGCGTGAAGACGCTGGCTTTGGGCAGGAACGACCAGCAACGTTCGTGCAACGGGCAGGTGTAGGGATTGTCGCACTGCGGGCCGATCTGGATTTCAGGATGCGCCTGCGCACCGATGATGCGTTGCAGCGCGTCGAGTTGTTCGCCGACCTCGCGGCTCAAGCCGGAGACCTGCCGGGTGACATCTTCGAGCGTGAAAAACTTTTGCGGGTCAATCGCGCCGTGCCGGACAAATTCGTTGTTGATGTGGGCGAGAAAGCATTTGCGGATTTTGATTCCCGCCCCGGCGAGCACAAACGCTTGAAACGCGATGTCGGGCAGATGGACTTCTTCCTTCAGCTTGGTGGTGGATTTGACCTCAATCAGATCCCACGCATCACCAGCGACCGGCACGAGGATGTCCGTGCGGGCGTAGCCGCCGTGAAAAACAAACGCGGCTTCATACAAAGGCTGGCGGGCTTGAATCGCCTTTTGGGTTTGGGCGATGACTTCGTCGGGATTGATGATGCCGGGCGCGACCACGATGCCGCCGGGGAAAAGTTGTCTCGCCAGTTCGCCGACTTCCGTGCCTTGATCAAAGATGGCCTGCGTTGATTCGTCGGGAGCGGGGATTTGGTCTTTGGCGTTGTAGCGAAACCAAATCAGCTTCTGACATTGCAGCCCCATCAGGTAGGTGGACTTGGAAATGTATTGCTGGCGTGATGGATTCATTGGCTGCGTTGCCATGTGGAAAGAGTATCAATCTTTTCCGCGAAGAAAAGCCTCCGCCACCCCTTCAGGGTGGAATTATTTTGTGGGACGTTTTCCTAGGGTAGTTCGTTCCTCACAACCCTAGGCTAATTTCCGTAACGCCTTCAGCGTATTTTCAATTCGTGAAATTCGTGTCAAAGTCTCCGGCCCTATTTGAATCCGTGTTTATCCGTGGTTTAACGGCTTTATGGACAGTCCACGGCTGCGCCACAAAAAGTAAATCGCCGGATACACCGCCAGTTCCATGATGGTCGAGGTGATGACGCCGCCAACCATCGGCGTGGCGATGCGTTTCATCACGTCGGCACCCGCACCGTGGCTCCACAAAATCGGCGCAAGGCCGGCGATGATGACGCACACGGTCATGGCCTTTGGCCGGACGCGTTTCACCGCGCCGTGATAGATCGCGTCGCGCAAATCACCGGTTTGGTGGTTAGTTATTGTCGTCCGTTTACTTCTGCTCAAGGGCTTGGACAATTACCGGCAGAATTCGAGCAATTTAAGAATGTGAAAAATCCTGAACTATTTGCCCAAATTCACGCCGATCTTTTCGTGGCGAGAGATAAAATCATTGCGCACTTTGATTTAGAATATGGTGAAGGTGAATTTCACGAAAAACGATATGTCCTCCATCCAGGTGAGGTTGAATTACGTCTTCGAGTGGATGGTTTTGATATTCGCACAAATTTCATAACCTTGCCTCCTGGCCGTATTTCCGAAGTAAATCAACTCTTGGTGTTTCAAATTGAGCGGATTGAACAGTGCCAGACCGATTTTTCCATTTCAGTATTGAAAGAAACAAAAGGCAAGATTGGCTCTTACATTTTTATTCCAGCAAAGAAGAAATCTTCCTGAAAAATTCTAGGTTCGGCTCTGATACAGCGCGACGAGCGCCGCGCCGATGGCCTGCGACAAGTCGCCCAGCTCTGCGGGAATAATCTTGATGGTGTCCCGCTGTTGCGGCCATAAATACGGCGTGGCGGTCTCGCGGACGATGCGCAGGTAGCGCTCGCGGAATTCCGGCGTGGTCACTTCATGATCCATCAAGCCGCCACCGATGACGACGATTCCCGGATCCAATGCCATCACCAGATTCGCGACGTGCAAGCCCATCACGCGCGCTTGAAAATCAAAAATCTCCACGGCGAGCGCGTCGCCCTTTTGCGCGCGGCTGCGGAGCGAAAGCACTTTTTCCTTGATCGGCGCGGCTGACTTGGCGAGTTCGTGGTCGGGATATTTTAAAAGTTTTTCCACCAGCAGATGCGGCAGGCCGGAAATGGTCGTGTAAGCCTCCACACAGCCCCAGTCGCGACCGCAGCCGCACGGGAACGGTTTGCCGGTGGTGCCGAGCAGGTGGAGCGCGGCGGGCATATGGCCGGCTTCCATCCCGGCAATCGTGTCGCCTTCCAGCGCCAGTCCGTCCGTGCCGACGAATGCCGCGCCGAGGCCGGAGCCGGGCATGAGCATCATCACGGAAGCCTTGGTGTTGCCGCGCGCGAGCCGCGCCTCGGCCACGCCGCCGTAATTGCCGTCGTTGCCCACAACGAGCGGCAGCGGGCGACCGGCCTGTTTCGCCAGCGCTGCGCTGTAATCAGAATAAACGTCCCAGCCGGAAAAACTGGCGGGGAGATTCGGTGTTTTGCCGAACACGCCGTAACGTTCATACGGTCCGGGAATCGCCAGGCCGACGCCGTGGACCTGCGACCATTGTAAATTATTTTGCGCGAGAAATTCGCCAATGCCGTCAATCCAGCCGTTGATGACGGCGGCGCGTCCTTTTTCTGAACTGGTCGGTCGTTGCAGCAGTTTGGTGCTGATGGCCTCGCCGTTTTCCCAGACGGCGGAAAATTTGGTGGTGGTCGCGCCGCTGTCCGTGCCGATGTAAATCTTTTTGCTCATGAATTAAGCCTGTTAATTTGCGGACAACATTTTCAAAGGCAAGAATTATTCGCGTATCCCCGTTTAACTCGTTTAACCTTTGCGGCGCGTGACTCCGTCCGAAACATTTTCAAACCTGCTCCGCGCCGACGCGCCCGTGCTGTCACTGGCGCCGATGCAGGATGTGACGACACTTGATTTCATGCGCGTCATCTCGCGCTACGGCGGGCCGGATGTTTATTGGACGGAATACTTCCGCGTCCACGATGTTTCGCGTCCGGAAAAATGGATTCTCGATTCCATCACCAAAAATCCGACCGGCAAACCCATCGTCGCGCAACTCATCGGCAACGACATTCCCGCGCTCGTCCGCACCGCAAAGCTGCTGCAACAATTCCCCGTCGCGGCAATTGACCTGAACCTCGGCTGTCCCGCGCCCATCGTCTATCGCAAATGCGCGGGCGGCGGATTGTTGCGCGAACCGCAAAAAATTGACGCCATCCTCGGTGCGCTGCGCGACGCGGTGACGGTTCCGTTCACGGTGAAGACGCGCCTCGGCTTCGAGTCGCCCGCCGAATTCGACGCGCTGCTGCCGATTTTTGCCAGGCACGCGATTGATTTGCTCACCGTCCACGCGCGCACTGTGGCGCAGATGTATCGGCCCGGCGTGCGTTACGATCTCATCGCGCAGGCGGCGCGCGCGTTGCGCTGTCCCGTGTTCGTCAATGGCAATGTCCACAGCGCGGCGCAGGCGCAAAAATTATTGGCCGAGACCGGCGCGCGCGGCCTGATGATCGGTCGCGGCGCGATCCGCAATCCGTGGCTGTTCGACCAGATTCGCGCGCAACTCCGTGGTGAAAAAATAAAATTGCCGACGGGACACGACGTGTTGGCTTACATCCGCGAACTTTGGGAAAACGAAATCACGCCGGGCGTGCGCGAAATTTCACAGGTGCAGCGGATGAAGAAATTCATGAACTTCATCGGCGAAGGTGTGTCGTCGCCCGAAAAATTCCTGCACGAAATCCGCCGCGTGGAGACGACGGCGGATTTCTGGCGCGTATGCGAAAACTTTCTCGACCACGACGAGCCGATGACACTGGAGCCGGGCGCGCCGGCTGGCTAACCTGTGCCGTCAACCACATGAATTTTAACCGCTCCGAATTTCGGTTGGTCGCGTGGTTGGCGGCGTTGTTCCTGGTCATTCTGGGGGCCAAGCTCTGGGTCGTTCAAATCTACGCGTCCAGCCTTCCATACTGGGATCAATGGGACGAGGCGGGTAATTTTTTTCAGCCCTGGCTCGAAGGGCGGCTGACGTGGAGCGCATGGTTTGCGCCGCACAATGAACACCGGATTTTTTTTACGCGCCTGCTGGATCTGCTTGTTCTGCGGCTGAACGGCCAGTGGGATCCGCTGTTGCAGATGACCATCAACGCATTCATCCACGCTGGTTATGCCTGCGGGCTGGCTTATTGCTTGTGGGTTTTTACGGGCAGGGAAAAGGCCGGCTTGATCTGTTTTTTGCTGGCGCCGTTTTTTGCCCTTCCCTTTGCGGCGGAAAACACGATTCACGGCTTTCATTCACAGCAGTATTTGTTGTGCATTTTTTCGGTCGCGGCCATCATCGGTCTGGGATTCCGGCCCATGGGTGACCGGTGGTGGTGCTTGGGCCTGACGGCGGCCATCCTGTCCATTTTCACGATGGGTTCCGGTCTGCTGGCGTCATTGGTGGTGTTGGGGTTGGTGGTTCTGCGAATGTTAAAGGCGCGGCGGCTCAATCAAAGCCAGCTTGTCACCCTCGGCTGCGGCCTCGCGGTTTTTGTCATCGGGCTGGCTCTGAACGTCTCCGTTGAAGGGCACAAGTGCTTTCGCGCGGGGTCGTTTGTGGATTTTGCGGGCGCGCTGGCTGGCAACCTGGCGTGGCCTTTTGAGGATTATCCGACGATGTTGTTCCTGGTTTGTCTGCCGCTGGTCATTACTTGCATTGCTTATTTCCGGTCTGATTTCAAGGATCCGCGCGCGGCGGAATTTCTGATCGCGCTTGGACTCTGGGGGTTCCTGCAATCAATGGCGCTGGCTTATGGTCGCACCAACCTGGGAAACACCAGCCGGTATCTCGATGCTCTGGACACCATCCCCATGGCCGGTCTGGGCAGTTGGTTTATTCTTCATGAAACGGCGGAGTTCCGCCGGACTTCACAACGGCTGTTCGGACTGTTTGCCATTTTGTGGATAAGCATTGCGTTTTGCGGCATGTGGCACATCTCCCAAACGACCTTGGAAGATTATCTGCCGCGGAACAAAAAAACGCAGTTGATTGAAGCCGAAAATGTCCGCGCCTTTATCGCCACGGATGACCCCCGTTATTTGTCGAGCCAGTATCCACAAGACATTCCTTATACAAGCGCCGAACGGCTGATGGAATTGCTGCGCCAACCCAAGCTGCTGGACATCATGTCGCCGGTCTGCCGCCAACCGCTGAATTTGGCACCGGACAAAACTTCCAGCGCCGCCTTTGTGCTAGACGGCTGCGCGCCCGAAAATCCACAACGGGAATTCACCCGCGCCTGGGGTAGTTTCTCCACCAACGGAACCGCCGCCACCGGCCAGTTCATCAGCCAGCCGCTGTCCGCCCGCCTGCCGAAACTGGACGTGCAACTGTGCTGCGGGCCGGACACGAAAAACATCCATATCCAATTGATCGAGCTGGCCACCGGTCGCAAAACCGAACTTAAACCAACCCTCATCAATCAATGGCAGACCGTCATTGTGTCCGCCCCGCAAAGTCCATTCCGATTGGAAATTACCGACCAGAATAAAAATTCCTGGGTGGCCGTCGGCGAAATAAAAGAACGCGGCCGCCTGTCTTTTTACTCGCTCTGGCTGACGGGCAGGGCGGTTTTCATTTTGCTGTGCGGATTGTGTCTGTTTGTTTTCCTCGCCGGCGCGCGTGGCGTCCGCCGGAACATTTCATCCAATGCCGAACGGCTTGGTGAATTTTGCATCTTGTTGGCCGCGCTCGCGGCGCTCGCCTGCGTCTGGCGGGCGCGGAATTTTGATGAGACGCAGTTCGCCTGCCAACTGCACCGGAACTGCGCGGTCCGGTTCACGGCCCAAGGCGATGCCGCCAGCGCAAAATTGCATTTGCGCGAAGCCTTGTGGCGGCAACCCGACGACGTTGAAACGAAAAAACAATTGCACGCGCTGGAGTCGCACACAACCGGGCCTGCGGACTTGCGCCGTTGAAGAATTGAGATAGGCTCGCGGCAAATTGAGGCTTCTGGAATGACGCAACCGGCCAACTCAAAAACCGATTCATCAAAACATTTTGCCGCCTGGCTGGCGGCGCTGTTTCTGATCGTGCTGGGCGCGAAACTGTGGGTCGTGCAGCTTTATGGTTCGCCGCTGCCATTGTGGGATCAGTGGTTTGAAGCCGACGTTTTTTTGAAACCCTGGGTGGAAGGCCACCTCACCGGTGCGGTTTTTTTTGCGCCGAACAACGAACACAGAATTTTCTTCACCCACCTGCTCGACATGGGCGTCATCTCGCTGAATGGACGCTGGGAACCCATGCTGCAAATGACGGTCAACGCATTCATCCACGCCGCTTTTGTTTGCGCGCTGGCGTTCTGCCTGTGGGATTTTCTCGGACGCAAAAACGGCTGGCTCATCTGCGCCTTGCTCGCGCCCTTTTTCGCGCTGCCCTACGGCGCGGAAAACACCATCTGGGCGATCAACTCGTCGCAATATTTCATGAGCCTCTTCGCATTGGCGACGCTGGTCGGACTGGGCTTCAACCCGCCGGGTCGCCGCCGTTGGTGGCTTGGCCTGGCCGCCGCCGTCATGGGTTTATTTACGATGGCTTCCGGCCTGCTCGCGCCGATGGCCGTCGGCGGCCTGCTGGTTTTGCGCGCCATCAAATCGCGGCGAATTGAAAAACAAAATTTAATCACGCTCGCAATCTGCCTCGTCGTCGTCGGTTTGGGCGCGGCGGCAAAAGTCACCATGCCGGAAGACGCGCCGTTGAAGGCGCACACTTTGATGGAATTTATTTCCGCCTTCGCGCGCAATCTCGCGTGGCCGTTTGTCAGCACGCCGGCGATGGCGTTGCTCATTCCCCTGCCGCTCGCCGGCCTGCTCGCCTGGTATTTCCGGCCAAACTTTCAACGGTCACACACGGCGGAATTTCTCTTCGCCCTCGCGCTGTGGAGCGCGCTGTAATCCGCCGCCACCGCCTATGGCCGCGCGAATTACGGCGAAGGCGTCCCGGCCAGCCGTTATATGGACGTGCTGAACATTTTTGTCATCGCCAGCCTGTTTGCCACCGTGCTGCTCCGGCAGTTGTGGACCGGCGGAACTTTTTCAAAATGGGCCGCGCCACTGCTGCCGCTGGTTTTTGCCGGCGTCATTTTTTTCGGCCTCGTCCAAGTTTCGCAACTCGTGGTTCAAGGTCTTTTGGTTCCGACCCGCATGATGAATCTCGTCGCCGAGGAACGCGTGGAAACTTTCATGGCCACCGGCGACGAACGCGAACTGTTTGAAACGCCCACCGTGCGCCCGGACCCCAAAATGACCCTCGGAATTTTGCGCAACGAAAAATTGCAAACCATCCTGCCCGCCGTGTGCCTCGCGCCCACGCCCCATCCCGTCACCGGACGATTCACCACCGCCTCGCAATGGCTCCTGAAAAATTCGCCGTTGATTTTGATGGGCGGACTCGCGCTGTTCGCCGGCCTGTGCGGATTCGGCCTCGCCCGCAAGACGCTCGGTTTAGTCGGCGCCGATTTGGCGGGAACCATCGCCCTGCTCGCCGCACTGACCGCGCTGGGTTTTGTCTGGTCGAAAAGCCCGATCCAACGCAGCACCATCGAACGCGAACTGCATTACAAACTGGCGGCGTATTTCACTTCCGTTGACAATCCCAAGCGTGCCGCGATCCACGAACACAAGGCGGAAGCTTTGAAAAATTAAAATGAACGAAGAAATCTCCAAACGCCTCGAACAGATTGAAGCCAACGCCGCGCACCTTGAGCATCAGGTTGAGCAGTTGAACACCGTCGTCATCGAGCAGGGCAGACAACTCGACCAGTTGAAAAAACTGACGCAGCGACAGTCCACCACGCTCGAAGCCATCGAGTCGGAACGCATCCGCGACACCAGTTCCAAGCCGCCGCATTACCAGTGAACTTTCCGAAAATCAGCCGCCGCAAGTTCATCGCCACCGCTTTGCTGGCGACGCCGGTCGCGATGTTTGCTGATGCGAAATATCTCGAACCAACTTGGTTGAAAGTTCGGCGTCTGCGCATCGGCGGCAGCCCGCCCGCCCATCGGTTCGTCCACTTCTCGGATTTGCATCACAAAGGCGACCGCGACTATCTGAAATCAGTTGTGGATAAAATCAATTCGCTGACACCGGACTTTGTTTGTTTCACCGGAGACATCATCGAGGAGGAGAAGTTCCTGGCCGAGGTGCTGGCGATTTTGTCCGGCATCAAGTCACCCATGTTTGGCGTGCCGGGCAACCACGATTATTGGAGCAAAATTTCGTTTGAGCCGATCCACAAATGTTTCAACGCAACCGGCGGCGCTTGGTTGCTGGATGAACAGCGCACCATCGCCGGTGGGAAAATCAACCTCGTCGGCATCACCTGTAGCCACAACAACCAAGCCCTGCTTCCGTTGAACCCGGCGGTGAAAAATATTTTACTCATGCATTATCCGGCGTGGGTGAAAAAACTGGGCAGCCAAAAATTTGACCTGATTCTGGCCGGCCATTCGCATGGCGGGCAGGTGCAGATTCCATTTTATGGCCCGCTCATCGTGCCGTTCGCGGTGGATGAATATGATTTGGGGTTGTATCAAACCCAAGCCGGCCCGCTCTACGTCAACTCCGGGATCGGCTATATTTTTGACTACAACTTCCGCTTCAATTGCCGCCCGGAAATCACCGTGATTGAGATTTGATTCTCCGGTTTGTATCGTGCTGGCAATGTCGTCGCCGGAAAATAAAATTTCCCCGCTCGCCGCACCCGTCACTTCGGTCTGGGGCGTGGGCGAGGAACGCGCAAAACTGCTCGCGCGGCTGGAGATTTTTACGGTTGAAGATTTGCTGCTGCACAAGCCGCGCCGTTACGAAGACCGCCGGAAATTTCTGCCCATCCGCGATTTGAAACTCAAGGAGGCCGCGACGGTGCGCGGAACCATCATCGCGTCCGGTGTCAAGCGCTGGAAAAAAGGCGCGCGGGCGATGTTCGAGTGCGTGTTCGACGACGGCACGGCGCATCTGCATTGCCGCTGGTGGCAGGCGCAGCCGTGGATGGAAGATTGGTTCGCGGTCGGGCGCGAATTTCTCGTGTTCGGCAAACCAGAATCGCTGCAGCCGCGCACGATTGACCATCCTGAAACCGAACTGGTCGAGCCGGGCGAAGATGAACTCGTCCATGTCAACCGCATCGTGCCGGTGCATCCGCTCACCGACGGACTCACGGCCCGCGTGATGCGCACGCTGATCTGGCGCGCGCTGGAAAAATTTGAAAACGAAATTGCGGAGCCGGCTTACGGGTTTGGAGTTCCGCCTTCAGGCGGTTCGGGCGAGCGCCGCAAAGAGCCGCCTAAAGGCGGAACTCCGAACCTGCCGTCCCGCGCGAATGCCGTTCGCATGATTCATTTTCCAGAAGAATTGGCGGACGTGGAATTCGCGCGGCAACGGCTGGCGCTGGACGAGTTCGTGGAACTGCAATTCCAAATCCAGTCGCGCCGGAAAAAATTCGAGGCGTTGTCGAAACCGTTGCCGTGCGGCGGTGACAACCGTTTGATGAAACCGTTTCTCGCGCAACTCGGTTTCAAATTGACTGCTGCGCAGACGAATGTGCTGCGCGAAATCCGCGCGGACATGGGCGGCGCGCATCCGATGCGGCGGCTGCTGCAAGGCGATGTCGGTTCCGGCAAGACCGCCGTGGCTGCGTGCAGCGCATTGATGGCGCTGGAAAGCGGGTTCAACGCCGCGCTGATGGCGCCGACGGAAATTCTGGCGGAACAGCATTTTCGGAATTTTACAAAATGGTTCGAGCCGCTCGGCGTGAAAGTGGAACTGCAAACGGGAAGTCGGAAAACATC
>DMQW01000153.1:0-1078 GCA_003455565.1 Limisphaerales bacterium | reverse complement strand
CCAACATCCAACATCCAACATCGAAGGCTCGCGCAGACCGGCATCACGCATCACGCATCACGCATCACTTTTCATCGGCACCCACGCTTTGTTCACGGCGGGTTTTGATCTGCCAAAACTCGGCCTCGTGATCATTGACGAGCAGCACAAGTTCGGCGTGGTGCAGCGCGAGACGCTGGTGCGCAAGGGGAATTATCCGCATCTGCTGGTGATGACGGCGACGCCGATTCCGCGCACGCTCGGCCTGACGCTTTATGGCGACCTGGATGTTTCGGTGATTGATGAACTGCCCGGCGGTCGCGGCCAGATAAAAACTTTCGTGCGCGCGGCGGACAAATTGCCGAAGGTCTGGGAGTTCATCCGCGAAAAAATTTCCAGCGGACGGCAGGCCTACGTTGTTTATCCGCGCGTCGAGGCGACGGCCAGCGACATCAAGGCGGTGACGAAGGAATTTGAAAACGTCCAGCGCGCCCTCGCGCCGTTCAAGGTCGGCCTGCTGCACGGACGGATGAAAAGCGCGGAGAAGGAAAATGTGATGGCGGCATTTCGCACAAACCAAATCCAGGCGGTCGTCGCCACGTCGCTCATTGAAGTCGGCGTGGACGTGCCGAACGCGAGCGTGATGCTGATCGAAAATGCGGAGCGGTTTGGGCTGGCGCAGTTGCACCAGTTGCGCGGGCGCATCGGGCGCGGCGCGCACGAGAGTTTTTGCATTTTGATTTCGGACGTGCTGAAGGAGAACGCGCAGTCGCGGCTGAAAATTCTGGAGGAGACGAACGATGGTTTCAAAATCGCCGAGGTGGACTTGAAATTGCGCGGGCCGGGCGAATTGCTCGGCCAGGAACAGAGCGGGGCGATGAAATTACGATTTGGAGATTTGTCGGAAGATTTGAATTTGATCCGGCGGGCGCGGGATTTTGTGCGACAAAATTTGCAGTTGGATTTTTCGCGAACAGGCGTAAGTTGAAGCCATGAAAATTTTCCTCATTCCTCTAGTCGCAGCCGTGGTGTTTCTCGCCGGCTGCGGTGACAGCAGCTCCAAAAAAACCACGCCTGCCGCCGCCACCAACGCGGAACC
>DMQW01000019.1 GCA_003455565.1 Limisphaerales bacterium | reverse complement strand
TGGGGACAAATTATAGGTTTGTTGCAGCCCAAAACTCCCGCCGTTATTGGTCCAGTAAAGTGAAATCTGGCTTTGGTTTGTCGTTGAAAAAGCGAGTTGAAGGAGGGGAACCGACACCACCGGAACCCAGGCAGAAAACTCGGAAGTATTGTTGGCTGGACTGGTCGCGGTGGCGGTGACAACCCAATTTGCCGGCACGGAGACGGGGAGAAACACCGTGAAATTCGACGAACACATGGCGGCTTTCAATGTTAAATTTGTCTGTCCCAGAAAAACCTGTCCCTCGCCGTATCCAGAAGAATCGCCCGCCGGACTCGCAAAAAATTGCAGCAGATACATTTTGCCCGGACTGCTGTCCAATGTTCCGCGAATCCGCGTCCCGCTGCCGCTGTATGCGTTCGCCAGCACCGGAAAATTTTGGCCGGCGTTGGCGGCACCGGCCACCACCCCGCTTTCACAACCCACAATCGCATTGGTGCCGGCACTGGTGCCGCCGCTGGTCGGATCCAAATCTATTCCCAAAGCGGCGTTGCTGAAAATGGAATTGCCGCTGATTAAATTATTGAAGGCTCCAGTGCGGACCCGCACGCCGCAATAGCCATTGCCGTTAAAGATTTGGGCGAAAGCGAGCACATTGCCGGCTCCCGCTGCCGTGCCGCCAACGATGTTGTTCGACGAACCGGCGGTAATATCAACGCCGTGATTAAGATTGCCCAAGGCAGTGCTGCCATCGGCCTTGATGCCGATGAAATTGCCCTGAAGAACATTCCCTGAAGCATTGGCCAGCAGGATGCCGCGATTGTTGTTGGCTGAAATGAGATTGCCCGCACCGGGCGCCGTGCCGCCAATCTGCGTGGTGATTGCATCCTGAACCGTTATGCCTTCGTAAACATTCCCGTGTTCCGTCATGCCCGTCGCGTCGGTTCCAATGTAATTACCTTGGACGACGTTGTTTGTTGTGCCGGCGTCAATCAAAAAAATCCCTTCACCGCCGTTTGCGGAAAGGACATTCCGGGTGCCGGTAGTCGTCCCGCCAACCTGATTGTTCGCCGCGCTGATGATGCCCACGCCGGCATCGCCATTACCCAGACTGTTCGCCCCGGTGACATCCAGCCCGATCAAATTGCCTTGAATCATATTGCCGGTGACATTGCCGTTCGTTCCCACCAGACACACGCCCTGCTGGCCGTTGCCGGAAATCACATTGCCACTGCCGGTCGTAACGCCGCCGACCACATTCGAGCAGCCTTGAATCCGCACCCCGGCCAGGGTGTTGGCGACCGTTTTGTGCCCCGTCACGTCCAGGCCGATGTAATTTCCCAGAACGACATTCCCGCTGTCGCTCAACCCCAAAATGTCCACGCCATTTTTTGCGTTGCCGGAAATCACATTGCGCGCGCCAACCGCGCCGCCGCCAATCAGGTTCGACCCCGCGCCACTCAACGCAATCCCATTGAACCCGTTAGGGATCGCGTTTGTGCCCGCCGCCGAAAGTCCGATGAGATTTCCTTCAATCAGATTTCCCGTCGCGCCATCCGTCAGAAGAATTCCGTCCTGCGTGTTTCCTGAAATCACATTGCCGGCGGCGGTATTCGTGCCTCCAAGCTGATTTCCGGCGGCAGCCGAAACCGCCACGCCGGCATTTTTATTTCCCAACGCCGTTTTCCCCGCCGCGCCGGTGCCGATGAGATTTCCCCAAACAAGGTTATTGGAAGCACCCCCGCTATTTATCGAAACCCCCGCAAATCCATTCCCCGAAATCACGTTGCCGCCGCCTGCCGTCGCACCGCCAATCGTGTTGCCGGGCGCGCCGTTGATCGTGATGCCGTCATCCGCATTGCTGACCATGAGGCTGCCGGAACTGTCCGTTCCGATGTAATTGCCTTGGATCACATTGCCTGTCGCGGCGCTGCCGTTCAGATAAATGCCGCTCTGGCCGTTGCCGGCAACCACGTTTCGGGCGCCGGAATTTGTGCCGCCAATCCAATTGCCGCTGCTTTTGTCAAGCACGACACCGTTGTTCACGTTGCCCAGCGCATTGGTGCCCGCCGCCGTGACGCCGATCAAATTTCCCTGGATCGTATTTGCGCTCGTGTTGTAAATATAAATGCCGGTGTCGTTGCCGCCGGAAATCACATTGCCATTGCCGGCATTGGTTCCGCCGATAAGATTCCCGGAACTATTAACCCCAATGCCATAACTGGCGTTGCCGCGCACCATTTTTCCCGTCACATCCGTCCCGATATAATTACCTTGAATCACATTGGACGGACCGTTCAAGACGATGCCTTGCGCTGAAAACCGGTTGATCGCCAGCCCGCGCACGGTGCTGAAACCGGAAAGCAACTGCAATCCAATCACGTTCGCACCCGCCGAAGCGCCGCTTAGTTCGATCACCGGCGCGCTCGTGAAACCATTCTGGGTCGTGCCGTCAATGATCGTCGGATTACCCACCGCCGGCAGCGCCAACAGCGGCGTGATGGTGAACGGCGGGGTTCCGCTGATTTGAAAAATAATGTTGTTTGGTTCCGGATTCGTGTCGGCATCCAGAATGGCCTGGCGCAGCGAGCCTGCCCCGCTGTCCGCCCTCGTGGTCACCGTGAAGGTCGCGCTCCGGCTCAAGCTCGCGCCAAGCCAGACGCATAATAATGACATCCACCATTTACCGTTTGAATTGAATAAAAATTTCACCTTGTTGAGCATAAAAAATAGACCAATTGAAAGCTTATATCAAAGCAAACTTTCAAATCACAAATAAATATGGCGCTCTTATTGGTCTGGTTTGAATTAACTAAAAATTGACAGCCGGTTATCGGTTCATAAGCCAAAAAATCAATATAATCACCAGACAGGTAACCAGAATGGTGACAACAAAAAAAAGTCCGGTCAAAAACCGGATTTGCTTTTGATGCGCCGAAGGACTTCGTTTGCTTCTTCGAGAACCCATTTTTTAGATTAAACCGGCAATTTCTTGCAAGTGGTTTACGGTGTTTGAATGCGATAAAACCGCGTGGCCGGGCCATTCGTGGTCGTAAAACGATACGAGCTGCCGGGAACATTGGTGGTCAGCAATGCGCTGGCATTGGTGATCCACGCCCCGCTAAGCCGATCCGCTTGCAGCAAATGGAACGTGGCAGCCGGGCCGGACGAGACGGTGAAATTGAGTTGCACCTGGCTGCCGGCGATAATGGGTGCGGCCAGGGCGATGACCGGCGGACCAACCATCGCTGCAACCTGTTTGATGGATCCCCAATCAAGTGGAAATTGGTTGAAAATCAACGCGCGCGCGTGAAGGTTGTAGTTGGTCGCCTGCGTTGGTATGAAAGTGAAATTAGTCGAGGCGGTGGCATTGGTCACCAGGTTGATCAGTTGCGATGTGTTCGTAACCGCAAGGTTGTCGAGAAACCAGCCAACCGGCGGGCTGGTGAGGATTTGCGGGTAAGTATTTCCATCGCCGCTGCTGCTGAAATGATAATTGAAACGAAGCAAAACCGGCCTGCCCGCGTAATTGGACAGGGAAAGCGAGTGGGTTGCGAACGAAGTTTCTCCCGATCCGCCTGAACCAATCTGACTGTAAAGATCGCGCCACGTCGTTCCGTTATCGGCGGACGCCTGCACTTTTGCAATCTGATTGGTGGTGGCATAACCGAGCCGGCTTTTGAACGTGACCGTCGTGTTGGTCGCCGGTAATAGCAATTCGTTCAACTGCAGGATTTGATCCGCCGACGACGGCATCGCCAGATAAAAGGAAAAACTTCCTGATGCGACGACGACATTTGTAATGACAGAATAACCGGGTGTGGTCGTGGCCGTGAAGTTCACCAGCCCGCCTTCGGCGCCGTCAAAAAGATTGCCGTTGGTGTTTTGCGACGTCAGCCATTGGTAACCCGTCACGTTTGGGTTCGGCACCGGCGTGCAAGTATAGGCGTTGTTCGCATTGACCGACGGTCGGTTTGTCCCGCTGATGATTGGCGGGGAAAAATCCGTGCCCGGCACTCCGGGATCGAACACGATATTGGTGTAGGTGAAATTTTTCATGCCCGCACTGGTTATGACGCTGCTCACCGTCACGGTATAAACCGTGTCCGTTCCATTAAATGGGAACACCGTGCCCGCGCTCGTTGGATCAAGATTTGTTGGATACCAGACCAAAGTGTTTTCGCCAAAACCACCGAGGGGGTATCCGCCCACATACGTCTGCTGCGTCACCGCCACGCTGACGCCGTTGCTTTTCATGCTGACGGTCGCCGAGCCGAAATCCGCATTTGACAAGGCAAACGACCATTGCGGATACACGACTTGATAAGGCACATAGCCGGCCGGCGGCCACGCGACGTAAGGCGTGCGCGTCGCCGGACGCGGTCCGCCGTGATTGGCGTCGAAAACCCAGGTGGCATTCGCCGCGTCAAAACTGTTTTGTTGCGGCACGTCGCCGGTGCCCATCACCTGCGTTTGCGGATACAAAATCCAGCGGCGATGGCCGGCTTCATAATTACCCGCGCCGAAATCCCAGATGTAACCCGTGATCGCGTCGGGGCCGTCGTAGCCCAGCGCGAGATTTGAACTGGCCGCAGCATTGGTTCCATCCGAAGTGATGCAAGTCCACGTTGACCAATCTCCGACGTGTTGCAGTCTGCCATTCGACGACATGATCACCGCCGCTTGCTGGTCTTTGGCGCTTTCACTCGCATCAAACGTGACCGCCGCCGGCAACCCGGCCAGCGCGCGAAACCAGTTGATCCGTCGCAGCACGGCTTCCTGAAAGGCGGGCGAATTCGTTCCCGGTGTGCAACTCGAAATATTTGCTGTCGTGCCAATGGGCACGCCATCCGATGAAGTATAAACCGCGTTGTAAAACGAACGCACTTGTTCGCGCGAACTGGTGTCCACGTTGAAGCCGCCCGTGACGCTCAAGGGACGTGGCCTGCGGCCGGGCAATCCCGAAACATCCGTGGGCGCTTTCGGCGCATCACCGAGCGTCGGTTCATCGGCGCGCAATGAATTTGACGCGCAAACGGCCATTGCCAGAAGGGCAACTAGACGAAGGATTTTTACCTTCTGCATAAAGACAAGCAACAGCAAATCATTTCTTACCCTTCAAAGTCGAGTCAAAACCGGCCACGCGCAAATTAAATCAACCCGCCAGTGCGTTTGAAGGTCAAAA
>DMQW01000366.1 GCA_003455565.1 Limisphaerales bacterium | reverse complement strand
TTTGTCAAGTTTTGCCTGTTTGGCAGGATTTTCGGCTTATTTTTATTCTTTGCCGCCGGCATCGCCGGGTTCATCGGTCATATTGGTGATCATCTTGATGAGCGGCAGAAACATCGCGATGACAATGCTGCCGACGATGAGGGCCAGAAATACAATCATGATCGGCTCCAACAGCGAGGTCATGGCCGAAACGGCATTGTCCACTTCCTCGTCGTAGTTGTCGGCGATTTTCAGAAGCATTTCCGGCAGCGCGCCGGTCTGCTCGCCAACGTCCACCATGCTGACGACCATCGGCGGAAACACGCGGGAACTTTCCAGCGGCGCGGTGATAGTTTCGCCTTCCTTGACGCTTTCGTGAATTTTCACCACGGCGTTGGAAATGATGACATTGCCGGCGGTCTCCTTGACAATGGTCAGCGCCTGCAAAATCGGCACGCCGCTGGTGACCAGCGTGCCGAGCGTGCGGCAAAAACGCGAGATGGCCACCTTGCTCACGACCGGCCCGAAAGGAGGCATGACCAGCTTGAACTTGTCCCACGCCAGCCGGCCAAATTTGGTCTTGATGAACAGCATAAACAAAATCACAAAAACCACCAGGCCACCGAGAACCTCTAAAATGTAATCCTTTACGATGGAACTTATGGCCAGCACAATCAGGGTGAACGTCGGCAGCGTAAAGCCCATGCCGCTGAACACGTCCCTGAACTTCGGCACCACGAACGTCATCAGCAAAATCATGATGCCCACGGCCACGATCAAAACGGCCACCGGATAAAACATCGCCGCCTTGACCTTGCCCTTGATCTTTTGCGCCTTCTCGGAAAATTCGGCGAGCCGTTTCAAGACGACTTCGAGCACACCGCCGAGTTCGCCGGCCTTGACCATGTTGACGAACAGTTTGTTGAAAACCTTCGGATGCTGGGCGAGCGCCTCGGAAAACGTGCTGCCGCCTTCGATGGATACGGAGAGGTCGCCCAGGATTCTTTTAAGCACGCCACTGCGCTCCTGTTTTTCCAGCACGCGCAGGCCGCGCAACAACGGCAGACCGGCATCCACGAGGGTCGCCAACTGCCGGGTAAAGGTCGTCAACACCTTCGGCTTCACTCCCCCGCCCAGCCCGGGAATCGCGATGTTGAAATTCATCCCACCGCCTTTTTTGCCTCTGGCTTTAGGCTTGGCGGCGGTTTTTTTCCTGGCCTTTTTGCCCGCTGATTTGTCCTCCTTGTCGGTCTCGGTGATCTTCGTCGGGAACAAACCCATCTCCTTCACGCGGCCAATGGCCTCGTTCTGGCTGCCGACTTCGATGGTGCCCTTGGTTTCACTGCCACGGGCATCGAGAGCGATATAATTGTATCTAGGCATGGCGGATTAAGTGTATTTAACGATTTCTTCGATGGTTGTATCACCCTCAAAAATGGTGCGCAAGCCATCTTCGCGCAGGGTGACCATCCCCAGTTCCACCGCTTTCTGACGAACGACAATCGTCGGCGCCCGTTCGTTGATGAGCGACCGGATGGCATCGCTGACAATGAGCAGTTCAAAAATGCCTTTGCGGCCCTTGTAGCCGGTGTCGTTGCAGGTCGAACAGCCGCGTCCGTAATGAAAAACCTTGTCGCCCAAGTCGTGCGGCGAAAGTCCGAGCAACGAAAGCTGCTGCTCGGTCGGCTCGAATGGCGTCCGGCAATTTTTGCAGGTCGTCCGCACCAGGCGTTGCCCCAGCACCGCCATCAACGTCGAGGAAATTAAAAACGGTTCCACGCCCATGTCCACCAGACGGGTCACCGCGCCGGGCGCGTCGTTCGTGTGCAACGTGCTCAAGACCAAGTGGCCGGTCAGCGAGGCTTGAATGGAAATCTGCGCCGTTTCCAGGTCGCGCATTTCCCCAACCATGATGATGTCCGGGTCCTGGCGCAAAAATGATTTCAGCGCCTTGGCGAACGTCATGCCCTGCGCCTCGTTCACCGCCACCTGCATGATGCCTTCGATGTCGAACTCCACCGGGTCTTCCGCTGTGAGCAGTTTTGAGTCAATCATGTTCACGCGGCGCAGGCACGAGTAAAGGGTGGTCGTCTTGCCGCAGCCGGTCGGGCCGGTCACGACGAAAATTCCATTCGGGCGCGTGATGACTTCCGTGACGAAATCATAAACGTATTTCGGAAAACCGAGCGACTCGACCTCGAGGTTCACCGAGGAACGGTCGAGCACGCGCAGCACGATGGATTCGCCGAAGGCCGTCGGCAGCGTGCTCACGCGCAAATCTATCTGCTTGCCGCCAATCGTCAGATTGATGCGGCCGTCCTGTGGCAGGCGTTTTTCTGAAATGTCCAGGTTCGCCATGATCTTGATGCGCGAGGCGATCGGCAGCGCCAGATGCTTCGGCGGCGGGGCCATTTCGTAAAGCGCACCGTCCACGCGGTAGCGGATGTGAAATTCCGTTTCAAACGGCTCGAAGTGGATATCGCTCGCGCGGTCAATCACCGCCTGCTGCAACACCAGGTTCACAAACTTGACGATCGGCACCTCGTTCGCCAGCGCCTCGGCGGCCCTGGCATCCTCGCCCGCCTCGCTGACTTCCTTGGCAATCTTCTTGTCGTCAACCAGCTCCTTGAGAATTTCCGCGAAATTCCCGGTGTCCTCCTGGCCGTAAAACCGTTCAATCGCCCGCTGGATCTCCCCCGGATCCGCCACCACGAATTGCACGTCGCGCTTGGCGGCGAACTGGATTTCATCCGCCCGCGCCGGGTCGAGCGGCTCCGCCATCGCAACTTGCAACACCCCGCTGCTATTCAGACCGACCGGCAGACATTTATCCATCTGCACGACCTTGGCGGGAATGGTCTGGAGAATGTCCTGCGGAATTTCCCGGTCGCGCAACGACACCACTTCCGTGCCCAACGCCGTGGCCATCACATGCAGGATGTCATCCAGCTTCATGATGCCAAAATCCTGCAACACCTGGATGGCCGGGGCCGCGCTGCGCTTCAACTCGCCCACCACCTCCTCATATTGCAGGTCGTCAATGAGACCCTGCCCGTGAATGAGCGTCAGCAATGGATTGGAAATTTCCTCGGCCATGAAACAAAATTATTTTTTACCGCCCTTGTCCACCGCCGACGCCAGGTCCAGTTCCTGCAGCTTGGCCATGATGGTCGTCGCGTCCTGCGATTTGTTGATGACTTCTTCGCGGGAGATGATGCCCTTCAGATACAGATCAATCAGGAACGAGTCGAGCGTCAACATGCCGTATTTGGAACCAGTCTGAATGTCCGACTGGATGCGGAAGGTCTTGTTGTCGCGGATGAGCGCGGCGATGGACGGCGTGTTGATCATGATTTCAAACGCGGCGATGCGGCCCGGCTTGTCCACGCGTGGAATGAGCAACTGCGAAATCACCGCCTGCAAAACCGTGGAAAGCTGGATGCGCACCATCTCCTGCTGGTTCGACGGAAACGCGTTTGTGATCCGGTCAATCGTCTTGGCCGCGCCCGTCGTGTGCAGCGTCCCGAAAACCAAGTGGCCCGTTTCCGCCGCCGTGATCGCCGCTTCAATCGTTTCCAGGTCGCGCATTTCACCGACCAGGATCATGTCCGGGTCCTGCCGCAACGCGCGGCGCAGCGCCTCGCTGAAGTTCGGCACGTCCACGCCCACTTCGCGCTGCGTGATGAGCGCCTTCTTGTGCTTGTGATAATACTCGATCGGGTCTTCAACGGTGATGAGATGGACTTCCTCGCGCGTCTCATTGACGATGTTCAACAACGACGCCAGCGTCGTGGTCTTGCCGGAACCCGTCGGGCCGGTGACGAGAATCAAACCGCGCGGCTTGAACAAAAGTTCCTTCACCGATTCCGGCATGCCGATCTGCTCGAACGTCAGCATCTTGCTTGGAATCTGCCGCAGCACTATGCCGAAATTTCCTTTTTCCTTGAACACGCTCACGCGGAAACGCGCCGCCTCGCCGAACGCAAACGCAAAGTCCGCGCCGCCGCGTTCGCGCGTCTGCTGGATGTGTTCCTCGGACGTGATGCTGCGCATCAGTTCCTCCGAACCTTCGGGCGTGAGCGCCGGCCCTTCGATGCGATGCAACGTGCCATGCACACGGATCGTCGGCGCCGTGCCGACGCGGATGTGCAAGTCAGAGGCCCCTTCCGAAACCACCAACTGCAACAAATCAGACATCGAATATGACATAAAAAAATAAAATTAAATTTCGTCGCCCACCGTCGCCCGGATGACTTCCTCCGGCGTCGTCAGCCCGGCCAGCACTTTGCGGATGCCGTCCTCGCGCAACGTCCGCATGCCCATCTCGCGAGCGCGGGCGCGCAATACGTTCGTCGGCACCTGATCGTAAATCAATTTGCGCGACTCGTCATCAATCACAAAAATTTCAAAGATGCCGAAACGTCCCCGGGTGCCGCTGTTGTTGCAATTCTGGCAGCCAAGGCCTTTCTGGATATTCGCATTCTTCAAATCCTCATGTTTGATGCCCAACGCCGCCATCTCCGCCTCGGTCGGCTGGTAAGGCGCGGTGCACTTTTTGCAGATTCTGCGGACGAGCCGTTGCGCCATTATGCAGCGCGTGGAAGACGCGACCAAAAATGGTTTCACGCCGATGTCCACCAGACGCGTGACCGCGCTGGGCGCGTCGTTCGTGTGCAACGTGGAGAAAACCAAGTGGCCGGTCAGCGAGGCGTTGATGGCGATGGACGCCGTGGAGAGGTCGCGGATTTCCCCGATCATCACGATGTTCGGCGCCTGGCGCAGAATCGAGCGCAACGCGGCGGCGAAAGTAAAACCGATGATGTCATTCACCTGCACCTGGTTGATGCCGGACAAGACATATTCCACCGGGTCCTCGACCGTGATGATTTTCCGATCCGGACGGTTGATGAAATTCAAACAGGAATAAAGCGTCGTCGTCTTGCCGGAACCCGTCGGGCCGGTGACGAGCAAAATTCCGTCCGGCAAACCGATGATCCGCTCGAACGTCTGCTGGTCGTCCGTCAAAAATCCCAGTTCCGGCAGACCGAGCCGCAAACCTTCCTTGTCCAGAATACGCATCACGATGCTTTCACCGTGATTCGTCGGCAGACACGACACGCGCAGATCAATCAGCTTGGTGCCGACCTTCGACTGAATGCGGCCATCCTGCGGCACGCGATGTTCGGAGATGACCATGCCCGCCTGGATTTTCAAACGCGCAATGATCGGCGCCTGCAGCCGTTTCGGCGGCGACTTCATTTCCTGCAACATCCCGTCAATGCGATAGCGCAGCCGGAATCTTTTTTCCAGCGGTTCCAAATGAATGTCCGAAGCGCGCAGCTTGAACGCGTCCACGATGATCTGGTTCACCAGCCGGATCAGCGGCGCATCCGATTCCACTTCCCCGCCGTCGTCCGCGTTGCCGATCTCCACGTTCTCCTCGGTCAACTCCTGGATGACATCCTTGAAAATGCCCTGATCCATCGCCTTTTTATCCGAACCGTAATACTTGGCCAGCGCCGCCTCGATGTCCGGCTCCGACGCCACGCGTAATTCAATTTCCGCGTTCAGCAGATGCGTCAGCGAATCAATCGTGTTCAGGTCGGACGGGTCGGCGATGGCCACGGCCACCTTGCCTTCGGTTTTGAAAACGGGAATGACGCGGTATTTTTTGGCGATGTCGCGCGGCACCATCGAGATGACCTCGTCCTCAATTTTGAGACTGGCCAGATGCACGACCTCCGCGCCAAACTGCGCGGCCTTCGCCTGCGTGACGTCTTCCGGGCGGATGACCTTGTTCGCGACCAATAAATCCACCGCGCCGACGCCGGCGGCATGAGCCTCCTCACGCGCACGCGCGACCACCTCGGCATTGGTGAAGCCGAGGTCAACCAAAAGGTCTAATAAATAATCGTCTTTTTCAGCCACGAGATTTTTTGCGCGCCGCCCTTGCGATTGAATTCAAGAAATGCGTGCGCCGAAAAGGTTTCACTTGCGCCCGCAAAAGTCAATCCAGACGCGCAATATTTTCATTCTAAAAAATCAGACTCCCCGCCAAAAATCAATTCACCGCCAAGCCGCCAAAAACACCAGCAGGCATCAAAATAAGGAAAGCAGGAATGAAGGAAAAATCCTGTTCCTGCCTTCTTGCCTTCCTTATTCAACCTTGGCGCTCTTGGCATCTTGGCGGTTTTATAATTTTCCCTTCGTGCTCGGCAGTTGGCCGGCAATGCGCGGGTCGTGCTGGCGCGCGGCGTCCACGGCGCGCGCGAACGCCTTGAACAAGCTCTCGACGATGTGATGCGGCTCGTCGCCATAAAGCAGTTCCAGATGCAGATTGCAGCGCGCCTCGTTCGTGAAGCCCTGAAAAAATTCCCGCGCGAGACCGAACCGGAACACGCTGGACATGTCCTGAATTTTTTCCGCACCGGAAATTTTCTTCTGCGAAAATTTATCCAGCCCGCGCCAGACGAGGTGCGGCCGGCCGCTGAAATCCACCACGCAGCGCGCGAGGCATTCGTCCATCGGCACATACACCTCGCCGGTGAACGGATTCTGCGGATGAAAACCGTGGCCGTAACGGCGGATGCCGCGTTTGTCGCCGAGCGCCTCGGCAAAGGCCTGGCCGAGCGCGATGCCGCAATCTTCCACGGTGTGATGCGCGTCCACGGCCAGGTCGCCGTCGCAGCGCAAATCCAAATCCACGGTCGCGTGCTTGGCGAAGAGCGTGAGCATGTGGTCGAAGAACGGGATGCCCGTCTTGATTTTCGACTTGCCCTGGCCGTCGAGATTGAGGCGGAGGGAAATTTTGGTTTCGAACGTGTGACGTTTAATTTTGGACTGGCGCAGTTTCATCGCGGAAATTAAATCAAAGCGGCGGCGGAAAAACAAAGCGCAATTCGCGATTTGGAAGTCGTCGCCTCGCCCCGGAGCGCGGGCTTCACAGACTGTGTGAAAACTTTTTCACATTTTTTTGAATGCGTCGGCCCCGCCGAGGATCAGAGACAGCAACCTCGCATCACGACCCATTCTGACTGCGGGGTCTGGCCAAAGTGCGGGCGGAGTTCAGTTTGAGCGCGCGAGGGCATCATCTGCGGCGGGGGTTGAACTTGGTGAGCGTGGCCGACCTGCTCAAGGCCTTGGGCGTGGCCGTAAACCGCGCGGCTCCGT